>DATGPY010000001.1:0-3653 GCA_035304465.1 Acidimicrobiales bacterium
CGAGCGCCCGCTCGCCGGCGTCCCGCGTCCCGGTCGGACCGGACGTCCCCCCAGCCATGGCGCTATCGTACGCTGGCGTCGCAGGTCAGGCCGAGCGGCGATCGTCTGGGGGCCCGCACGGGGAGGGGTGGTGGGCGCGACACAGCCGGCAACGGAGCTGGATCCATCTCCCTCGTCGGCGGCACCGCCCGGCGGCGACGTCCGCGTCGACCGGGCCGAGGTGCGCCCGCGGCTCGACCTCTCGCTGCCGCACGTCGACGGCTTCGACGGCTTCCGGGGCCTCTTCCTCATCATCATCCTGCTCGGCCACCACGGATGGCAGCGGGTGCCCGGCGGGTTCCTGACCGTCTCGACCTTCTTCACGTTGTCCGGCTACCTCATCGCCACGCTCACGCTGGTCGAGTGGGGCCGCACGGGCCGCGTGTCGCTCGCCCGGTTCTGGGAGCGGCGGGCCCGCCGGTTGCTGCCGGCCGCCTTCGCCGCCGTCGCCTTCGTCGCGGTGCTCGAGTGGCGGTTCGGGGTCGGCGGCGGCCCCCGGTTCCGCGGCGACCTGCTGAGCGCCCTCGGCTACGTCGCCAACTGGCGGATGGCGTCGTCGGGCACGGACTACGCGGCCAACTTCCTCATGGAGTCCCCGGTCCAGCACTTCTGGTCGCTGGCCATCGAGGAGCAGTTCTACCTGACCTTCCCGCTGCTCTTCGTCGGCGTCGTGTGGGCGGCCCGCCGGCGCTGGGCTGCCGTCGGCGTGGTGTGCGGAGTCCTGGCCGCCGCCTCGTACGCTGCCGCGTGGGCGTCCTCGGCGCGCTACGGCAACAGGGGGATCACCTACTACGCCACCTACACCCGGGCGAGCGAGATCCTCGCGGGCGTGACCCTCGCCTTCGTGCTCGCCACCCCGAGGGTGCGGCGGTTCCTGGCGAGCGAGCCGGGTGTGCGGTTCGCCGCGTGGGGCGCCGTCGTGGCCATGGCGGGCTACGCGTGGCTCTTCACCAGCTTCGGTCTCGACGACCCCTTCATGTTCCGCGGCGGCACGATCATCAACGCCCTGTGCACGGCGCTGATCGTCGTGGCCTGCCTCAGCCCGCGGCCCGGGCTGGTCGTGCGCGGCATGTGCGTCGCGCCGCTCCGCCTCATCGGCCTCGCCACCTACGGCGTGTACCTCTTCCACCTGCCCATCTACATGCTCCTGGACGGCGAGCGCACGGGCCTGGGGTTCTGGCCGCTCTTCGCCGTGCGCGCGGCGGCGACGGCGGTGGCCGCCGTCGCCTCGTACCACCTCATCGAGTCGCCGTTCCGGTTCCGGTTGCGGATGCCCCGCCCCCGGCTGGCGTTGGCGTTGGGCGTGCTGGGTGCCCTCGTCGCGCTGTTCGTCGCGACGGTCCCGGTGTCCACCGCCCACACGGTCGACCTGGCGGGGGCCAGCGAGCAGGACCACCCGCTGGTGCGCGACGCGGTCGTGCCCGTCGACGGCGCCGAGCCGGCCGCCCGCGTCCTGCTGGTGGGCGACTCCATGACGTGGACCATGCTCGGCGGGCTGGAGCGCTGGAACCAGGACAACGACGCCCAGGTGCACGTCGACGCCCACTTCGCGGTGGCCTGCCCGCTGGCGGAGCCCGGTCCTCTGCGCTTCCTCGGCCAGATCGAGGAGCCGTACGAGAGCTGCCGGCGCCTGCGCCCCGAGCTGCCCGACACGCTCGCGGGCGCGGACTACGACGCGATCGTGGTGACGCTGGGCGGCAAGGACGTCAGCGACCGCGAGGTGGAGGGCGCCTGGCGCCACCCCGGCGACCCGGTGTTCGACGAGTGGCTGCGCCCGCAGATCAGGGAGCTGGCCGACGTCGTGGCCACCGAGGGCGTCCCGGTCTTCTGGTCCGAGGTGGCGCACGTGCGAATGGCGCGGCCCAACGACCCGACGAGCGACTGGCGCGACTACCCCGACAACGACCCTGCCCGGGTCGACCGCTTGAACGAGCTGTTGCGGGAGGAGCTCGAGGGCAGGCCCGGGTTCACGGTGCTGCCGGTCGACCAGTGGCTGCACGGCCTGCCCGGCGGGGAGTTCAACCGCGAGTACCGGGGCGACGGGGTCCACTTCACGGAGAAGGGCTCGGAGGCGTTCGCCGGCTGGCTCGTGCCGCAGATCCTCGCGGCCGTCGACGGCGGTTCCGCCGCCGGTCCCGAGGTGGCGGGAGGGTGAGCCCGTGACCACGACGGACGACGCGACGAGGGTCGGCGACGGTCCGGCTGTCGACGTGCCGGCCGGTGGCGAGGCGGCGGTGGCCGAGCGGCCCGCCGGTGACGGTCCGGCGCCGCGCGACGGGTCGCGGCGGGGGCCGCTGCGGTCCGACCAGCGGCGGTGGCTCCACGCGATCGTCGTGGTCGGCGCGGTGTTGCGGCTCGTGTGGCTGGTCTGCAACCACGTCGAGCCGCCCGAGTCGATGCTCGGATCCGGCGACCAGTACTCCTACTGGTACTACGGCAACGCGATCGCCGACGGCGAGGGCTACATCAGCTACGCCACCGGCGAGGCCACCGCCTACTACCCGATCGGCTACCCCGCGATCCTGGCCGGTCTCATCTGGACGGCCGAACGGGTGTCCTCCGACGTGGACCTCATGCTCGTGATCGGGGCGTTCCACGTCGTGGTGTCGGCCGCCACGGTGCCGCTGACCTTCGTGGTGGGGCGCCGCCTGCTGGGAACGACCGCCGGCCTCGTCGCCGCCGCGCTGATGGCCCTCTTCCCCAACCAGATCTACCAGGTGACCTCGCTCCAGCTGGAGGCGACGTTCACCTTCCTCGTCATGGCGTCGCTCGCGATCGTCGTCGACCACGACTGGTCGACGGGCCCGCCCTCCCGCCGGCGCCTCGCGGCCTTCGGTGCGGTCCTCGCCGTCTCCATGCTCGTGCGCCCGTTCTCCGGGCCGATGCTGGTGGCGCTCCCGCTCGCGCTCCTGGTCGCGGGCGTGGGCTGGCGCCGGGCGCTCGCCCTGTTCGCCGTGCCCGCGCTCGTCGTCGTGGCGGCCTTCGTGCCGTGGACGATCCGCAACGCCCGCGCCTTCGGCGACTTCATCCCGTCCTCCACGAACATGGGAGACACGCTCTGCATCGACCGCAGCCTCGACGCCACCGGCGGGTTCCGCTGGGCGATGCACGACGGGTGCGTGGACCCGAACCTGCCCGAGCACTCGCGCAACCGGGGCAACACGACGAAGGCCATCGAGTTCGTCATGGAGCACCCCGACCGCGAGCTGCTGCAGATCGTGCGGCGAGCGAAGCTGATCTTCGGCGAGGACAACGACGGCATCCAGGCGGTCGAGACGATGGGCAGCGGCAAGATCTTCTCGCCCGGTACCCGCCGGTTCTTCGTCGAGACCGCTGACTGGTACTTCCACGTCGTGCTCGTGGCGGCCGTGCTCGGCCTGCGTCGGGTCCTGCGGGACACCCCCCGGGCCGAGCGGCTGCTCGTGGTCGTGCCCTTCGGGGCACTGATCGCCATCCCGCTCCTCCTGTGGGGGAACCCCCGGTTCCACCTGCCGTACGTCCCCTTCCTCGCGCTGTGCGCGGCGGCGACGGCCACGGCCGTCCACGCGCGCCTGGCGGGGCGTCGGTCGGCCGCCGCCGCGGTCGGCGCCGACGCCGGGTCGCACGACGAGCAG
>DATGPY010000002.1:0-4227 GCA_035304465.1 Acidimicrobiales bacterium
GACGCCTTCAGCCGCCACGAGGAGCGCCTGCGGGCACTGTCGCTGCGCCCCAGCGAGTACGTGCGGCGGCAGATCCGCTTCACGCCCTACCCGACCGAGGACGTCGGCTGGGTCATCGCCCAGGCCGGGCCGGAGGTCTGCCTGTTCTCGTCCGACTACCCGCACGTCGAGGGCGGCCGCCGGCCGATCGAGCGGTTCGAGGCGTCGCTCGACGCCAGCGACATCGACACCCACGCCCGCCAGCGCTTCTACGCCGACAACTTCGTCGACCTCATGGGCTCGGCGGTCGAGCACCTCGTCGCCGCCTGACCCCGCCCGGGCGCGGCCGGCCCCGCCCGCGGCCGGCCCGCTCAGCGGCGGTCGGACGCCTGGCCGGCGATGTCGGTGACCAGACCCCGCAGCTCGTCGGGGACACCCGCACGCCGCCACCAGTCGATCGCGGGGGCGTCGTGGTGCAGGGCCTTCGCAAGCTCGAGCTCTCCGCCACGGGCTCGGATGGCCAGTTCCAGCAGGTCCTGGTCCATGGCCCCAAGCATCCCCGATCCGCCTCCCGATCAGAAGCGACTTGCCGGGATCGCCACCTGCCGTTCACGCGCCGTTGACACGGCCGTTCCCACCGTCACCCGAGCCGGTCGGGGTCGAACGTCCACGGCGTCGTCGGCAGGGCCGCGGGGTCGAAGGCCGGCAGCAGCTCGGCGACCGACGCCACCCGCGCCCCCGGGGTGACGAGGCCCAGCGACGCCGCCATGGCCCCGAGCACGGCGTCGACCTCGACGCCCCCGGCCCGGAGCTGGTCGAGGGTCACGGCACCGTGGCGCTTGGCCAGCCGCTGGCCGTCCGGCCCCAGCACGAGGGGCACGTGGGCGTAGGACGGGACCCGCAGCCCCAGCCGGCGCGCCAGCCACACCTGCCGGGGGGTCGTGTCGAGCAGGTCGTCGCCCCGGACCACCTCCTCGACGCCCTGCTCGTGGTCGTCGACCACGACGGCGATCTGGTAGGCGGGGGCGCCGTCGGCCCGCCGGACGACGAAGTCGTCGACGGTGCGGACGACCCGGCCGTGCAGGCGGTCGACCACCTCGACCCGCTCGCCGCCGGCCCGCACCCGCCAGGACGGGCGGCGGCCCTCGGCCACCCGGGCGGCCCGCTGCGCGGGGGTCAGGTCGCGGCAGGTGCCCGGGTACGCGCCCTCGGGCAGCGGGCCGTGGGGCGCAGCGGCCGCGGCCTGCACCTCGCGCCGGGTGCAGTAGCAGGGGTACAGCAGGCCGTCGGCCTCCAGCCGGGCCAGCGCCGCCTCGTAGCGGTCGAACCGGTCGGACTGGCGCACGACCTCGCCGTCCCAGTCGATCCCCAGCGCCCGCAGGTCGGCCAGGTGGGCGGCGACGTGCTCGTCGCGGGACGCCACCCGGTCGAGGTCCTCGACCCGCACCAGGAACCGCCCGCCCGTCGACCGGGCGAACAACCACGCGAGCACCGCCGTCCGCAGGTTGCCGACGTGCAGCGGCCCGGTGGGGCTGGGGGCGAAGCGTCCGCTGGGCACCCGGCTACGTTCTCAGGCGGTCGGGTCGAGGCTCCAGACGGTGACCGGCCGGTCGAAGCCCTTGAGCATGCGACGGCCCGCTGGCTCGAAGGTCAGCTCGTCGTCGTCCGCCAGCGCCTCGGCGACCGCCCGGTCGACGAGCACCTCGCCGGGGATGGCGGCCGCCGCCAGCCGGGCGGCGAGGTTCACGACCGGCCCGTAGTAGTCGCCGTGCCGGAACAGCACCTCACCGAACACCAGGCCGCCGCGGGGCTGCGTGCCGTCGGCGGTGAAGGTGCGGACGAGGTCGGCGGCGATGCGGCACCCCGCCGTCGGGTCGACCGCGGCGAACATGATGGCGTCGCCGATGAACTTCACCAGCCGGCCCTCGTGGGCGGCGACGACCTCGAACGCCTGCGACTCGAAGCGGCTGACGAACTCGCCGAGCTCGTCGGGGTCGAGGCCGGCGTGCAGCCGCGTGGAGCCCACGAGGTCGACGAAGCCGACGGCCAGCCGGGCCAGCTCGCGCCGGGCGACGCCCTCCTGGACGACGCGCTGGCGGGCGACCGCCTGGCGCATGTGGTGTCGGAAAACCGCGCCGAGGCCGTCCCCCAGTTCGAGGGCCAGCGCCGTCGCCCGGACGTTGGCCTCGGCCATCTCGGCCAGCGACGCGCCCTGGCGGCGCAGCTCCCGCTCGAGCCCCTGCACGTAGACGGCGACGGCCGCCTCGGCGATCCGCTCCATCGCCCCGGCGACGACCCGCAGCAGGTCGCGACCCTGGACGATGCCGATCTCGGCCGCCCCGTGCATCCGCTCGACGAAGGCGACATCGAACGGAGAGAACAGCGGCGCGTCCACGTCGGGCACGAGCACGCCGAGGTCGTGGAACATCCCGACGACGTGGCTCAGGGGCACGCCGGCCCGCGCCGCGACCTCCCGGGCCGACAGCTCGGAGGTCCGCTCGAGCACCAGGTCGCCCGCCAGCCCGGCGAGGCGCTCGTCGTCGATGCCCCGGGCGCCGTCGGTGCGGTCGTCGACGCCACGCGCGGCGAGCCAGCGGCGCAGCTCGTCGTCCTGCGGTGCGGCGCCAGCGCGTTCGCCCATCCCGGCGCAGGCTAGGCGGCCGTCCCCCGGGCGGCGAGCGCTACCCGCGCAGGGCGGAGATCAGCTGGCCCTTGTTCATCGACGAACGGCCGGGGATGTCGCGCTCCCGGGCGCGCTGCAGCAGCTCGTCCTTCGTCATGTCCTCGTACTGCGGCGACCGCCCGCCCTTGCGCGCCGCCGGCCGGCCAGCGTTCGAGACGCGCGCCGCCTTGCTCTTGCTCATGCCCTCGTCGCGCATGGCCTCGTACTGCTTCGGGCGCTTGACGCTGGGACCGTGGTCGGATCCTCGCGGCATCGGTGCCTCCTCGCGTGGGTCACCGACCCGTCTACCCCCGCGGACGCCACCCAACCCGATCGCCCACCCACGCCCGGGCGCGCCACCGCCCGGCCGTCGGGCCGGGCGGTGCGGCGGAGAGGGTGGGATTTGAACCCACGGAGAGCCTTGCGACCCTCACCTCCTTAGCAGGGAGGCGCCTTCGACCTGACTCGGCCACCTCTCCGGGTTTGCGAGGGGTGCATGTTAGCCGGAGGCGGGCCGTCTCCGCCTCGCCCCACGGTCCGCGTCCGGGGCGCATACTGGTGCCATGGGCAGCTCGGCCGGTCCGGGCCCGGCGGGGCGCCGCCGCGTGGCGGTCCTGGCCGCCCTCGCCCTGGTCGTGCTGGCGGTCGCGGCCGTGCTGTGGGCCCGCCGGGACGACGGGTCGGGCACGGCGACCGAGCCGGCCGAGGAGGGCGTGCTGCCCCTGCTCGGCACGACCGGCGAGGTGCCCCAGCGGGCCGCGCTCGCGGTCAAGGTCGACACGACCGCCCACGGTCGGCCCCAGGTCGGCCTGCTGGCGGCCGACGTCGTCTTCGAGGAGGTCGTCGAGGGCGGGCTGACCCGCCTGCTCGCCGTCTTCCACTCGGCCGACCCCGACACGGTCGGCCCGGTGCGGTCGGCCCGCTCGACCGACCTGTTCCTGCTGGCCGAGCTGGGACGGCCGCTGTTCGCCTGGTCGGGGGCCAACCCGACCTTCGCCGCCGCGGTCGAGGCGGCCGACCTGATCGACGTCGGCGTCGCCGCGGTCCCGGACGCCTACGAGCGCTCCGACGAGCGGCGGGCGCCCTACGACCTCTTCGCCGCGCCGGCCGAGCTGCGGGCCGCGGCCGAGGGAGAGGAGGGGGCGACGACCCCGCCCCGGGCGCTGTTCGCCTACCGGCCCGAGGACGAGCCGCTCGCCGGCCCGGACGTCGAGCCGGTGACGGGGTTCACGACCGCCGGCGGTGCCGGGGTGAGCACCGAGATCACCTGGGAGTGGGACGAGGGCGTCGGCGCCTGGGCCCGCACGCAGGACGGGACACCGCACGTCGACGCCGACGGCGACCGGGTGCTGGCCACCAACGTGCTCGTGCGGTTCACGCCCTACCGGGACAGCGGCCAGCGCGACGTCACCGGGGCGGTCGTGCCCGAGGCCGAGCCGGTGGGCGAGGGCGACGCCTGGCTGTTCAGCGACGGGTCGGTGCTGCGGGGCCGGTGGCAGAAGCCGGCCGAGGACGCCCCGACGACGTTCACCACCGCGGACGGCGCCCCGATGGCGCTGGCGCCGGGCACGACCTGGGTCGAGGTG
>DATGPY010000003.1:0-2540 GCA_035304465.1 Acidimicrobiales bacterium
GTCTGCCTCGACAAGCATGACGAGCCGACGACCGGACTACTTCGCTGGGACCCCCGACGAGCGACCGGACAGGCCTCGAGGCTCGCAGACAGTTACGGCGCCGACGCCCTGTTCGCCGCGACCGGCGTGCGACCGAGCGGCAAGACGCCGCTGGCCACGTGGGCGTGGCTACGGGACCACGGGTTCGCTTTCGACCGGTGGGCCGGCGCTGCGGACTTCGTCGCCCTGGCCCTGACCGGCGTGCTCGTCACCGACCACACGCTGGCCGGGCGCACCATGGCCTACCGCATGGGCGGGGCGCCGGCCGAGACGTTCGACGCCGAGCTGCTCGAGCTGGCCGGACTGCGACCCGGCCAGCTTCCCCACGTCGCCGCACCCGACGACGTCGCAGCCCACGTCAGCCACGCCGCCCTACGCCGATTCGGGCTCGGTGAACTCACGCGGCGCCTGGCGCCGGGCACCCCGGTCACCGTCGCCGGACACGACCACCCCGTCGGCGCGTGGGCGGCCGGCGCACGCGGTCCGGGGGAACGTGCCGATTCGCTCGGCACCGCCGAGGCGGTCCTGACCGTCCTGCCCGCGCCACCGGCACCTGCACCCGTGGCCGCGGCAGGCATGAGCTGGGTCCGTACCGTCAGCAGCCGCCACGACGCCCTGCTCGCCGGCACCTCGAGTGCCGGCGCGATGCTCGGCTGGCTGGCGGACCACCTCACCGACACCACGGTCGCCGACGCCCTCGTCGCGGCGGCCGGCGACGTGCGCCGCACCGGCGCCCCAGCCGGTCCGATGGTCCTGCCGTATCTCGCGGGGCGCCAGACGCCGGCACCCGACCCTCAGGCGCGCGTGCGCGTCCTCGGCTCCGCCGCCGGCGCCGACCCCGCGTTGGTGGCCCGCTCCGTCCTGGACGGCATCGCCCTGCAGGCCCGCTGGATGCTCGAGGAGCAGGCCGGCCTCGGCGAGGCGGCACGGGGCCCGGTGACTGTGCTCGGCAGCCTGCTCGAGGAGCCGGCTGTCGCCGAGACCAAGCGGCTCGCCACCGCGGCACCGCTGCGCCGCGTGACGGCACGCGAACCGGTCGCCACCGGCGCCGGACTCCTGGGTGCCGTCCGGGCCGGGTTGCTCGGGCCGCCCGGCCCGGCTCTCGGCGACGCCCCGGTGCTGCCCGCCGTCGATCTTCCCCCGCCGGCGAACGACCCCTACCGCACGGCGCTGACCGCGTTCATCCGTGCCGCCACCGAAGGAGAGAGATGACCCCCGCCCCCTCGCTCGACGCACTCGCCCGCCCGTCCGGTGGGCTCGCGATGGTCGCCATGGACCAGCGCGAGAGCCTGCGGCACATGTTCGACCAGGCCGGCGCGGGACGTCCGCCGGACCGGGTGCTCATCGACTTCAAGCGCGCCGTCGCCGAGATCCTCGGCCCGCAGGCGTCGGGCTTCCTCATCGACCGGCACTACGGCTTCGACGAGATCCGCGATGACCTGCCGCCCTCGGCCGGTCTGATCCTCGCCGTCGACGACCTCGTCCAGGAGCCGGGCGGACCGGTCGAGGACACCGGCCTCGACGAGACCGCCCTCGGCCAGGACCTGTCCGGGGTCGCGGCGCTCAAGCTCCTGATCATCTGGCGCCGCGACGACCGCCGCGAGGCGCGGGTGAACCTTGCCCGACGGTTCGTCGCGGCAGCGCGGGAGCGCGGCCTGCTCTCCGTCCTCGAACCCGTGGTCAGGCCCGCCGCCGGGGAGAACGACTTCGACACGGAGGCCGCCATCCGCGAGGCCGCCCGCGAGCTCTCACCGCTGGGACAGAGTCTGTACAAGGTGCAGGTACCGCTCGGCGGCCGCGGCACGGAAGCCGAGCTGCGACGCGCGTGCGAGGCACTCGCCGGGGATATCACCGGCCCGTGGGTCGTCCTCTCGCAGGGCGTCGACCGAGCCGACTTCTGTCGCGCGGTCGGCGCGGCGTGCCGCGCCGGGGCCAGCGGCTTCCTCGCCGGGCGCGCCCTGTGGAGCGACGTCGTCGGCGCCGCCGACGTCCCCGCCCGGCTGCGGGAGGTCTCCCGGCCCCGACTGGAGGAGCTCGCCGCCGTCGTCGATGCCGAGGCACGACCGTGGAGGCAGGCATGACCACCGTCGGGTTCATCCACACCGTGGCGGATCTCGCCGGCCGGTTCGAGCAGCTGGTCGCACCGGCCGCCGTGCGGACCGTGCACGCAGCCGACCCGTCCCTGCTCCGCCGGGCGATCGACGTCGGCGTGGACGAGGACCTCCACCGCCGCGTCGCCTCCCACGCGGTCCACCTCGCCGCCTGCGGCGCCAACGCCGTTCTGGTCACGTGCTCCTCGATCGGGGAGACCGTGACCACGGCCGCCGAGGCCGCCGGTGTGCCGGTGCTGCGGGTCGACGCCGCCATGGCGCGCGAGGCCGTCACGCGCGCTCGCACCGCCGGCGGTCGCGTCGCAGTCCTGGCCACGGTCAGCTCGACGCTGGGGCCGACCGGCCGGCTGGTACAGGCCGAGGCCGACCGCGCCGGCGGCGGCATCATCG
>DATGPY010000004.1:0-12514 GCA_035304465.1 Acidimicrobiales bacterium
CCGGCGTCGAGCGGGTCCTGCGGGCGGTGGCGCAGGCGCACGCCGAGACGGGCGCGCCGATCATGGTCCACAACCGCCCCGCCGACGACACGATGGCCGACGTCCGCCGGGTGCTGGGCGAGGAGGGCGTCGAGCCCCGGCACGTGCTGCTCGCCCACGTCGGCGACTCGCCCGACGTCGACCTGCTGGCCCGGTACGCGGACGAGGGGTTCCTGCTCGGGATGGACCGCTTCGGGATCGACGCCGTCCTGCCGTTCGAGCAGCGGGTCGGGACGGTGGCCGAGCTGTGCCGGCGGGGCTACTCGTCGCGCCTGGTCCTGGCGCACGACGCCTCCTGCTACATCGACTGGATCCAGCCCGACCTCAAGCCCGCCCTGCCCAACTGGCACTACCTGCACATCCACGAGGACGTGCTGCCCGAGCTGCGGGCCCGGGGGGTCACCGACGAGCAGATCGACGAGATGCTCGTGGCCAACCCCCGCGCCTGGTTCGAGCGGCGCTGACCGGACGGCCGGCCCGTCCGCCGGCTCGGTGCCGGTATCCGTGTGGCGCCGGGCCGGCCGCCGCGGGCAGTCTCGACCGGTGACCCCGGAGGCCCCCACGCAGTACGGCGCCGTGCTGCCGACGCCCGTCCGCCGTGCGGTCTGGGTGCTCGGCCTCGCCATCAGCGTGTTCGGCATGTCCTTCGGCGTGCTGGCCACGACCGCCGGCCTCACCGTCCCGCAGGCGGTGGTGATGTCGCTGCTCGTGTTCACCGGCGCCAGCCAGTTCGCCGCGGTGAGCGTCGTCGAGGCCGGGGGCTCCATGGGCTCCGCCCTCGGCTCCGCGCTGCTGCTCGCCGCCCGCAACGCCGCCTACGGCGTCGCCATGGCGCCGACGCTCGGGAAGCTGCCGCTGGCCAAGCGGCTGCTGGGCGCCCAGGTCGTCATCGACGAGACGACGGCCATGGCGACCGCCCAGCCCGAGGGGCGCGTGCGCGAGCGGACCTTCTGGGCCACCGGCCTGTCGGTCTTCGCCTTCTGGAACGCCGGCACCCTGCTCGGCGCGCTGGCCGGCGACGCCATCGGCGACCCCGAGGCGCTCGGGCTCGACGCCGCCTTCCCCGCCGGGTTCGTCGTCCTCGCCGTGCCCCACCTCCGCCGCCGGGAGGGCCGGGTGGCGGCCGCCGCCGGCGCCCTCATCGCGCTGGCGCTCATCCCCCTGGCCCCCGCCGGGCTGCCGATCATCGCCGCGTCCCTCGGCGTCGTCCCCGGCCTGCTCTTCACCGCCCGGGAGGACCGGTGAGCTGGTGGCCGCTGCTGGCGCTGGCGGCCGGCGCCTACGCGCTGAAGGTCGTGGGGCTCGTCGTGCTCGGGCCCCGGGCCACCGACGGTCGGGCCCTGCGCCTCGCCGCCCTGCTGCCCGCCGCGCTGCTGCCGGCGCTCGTCGTCGTCAACACGCTCGGCGGCGACCGGCGCATCGTCGTCGACGCCCGCGCCGCGGGGCTGGCGGTGGCGGTCGCGCTGGTCGCCGGGTCCAAGGGGCGGGCGCCGTTCGTGCTCGTCGTCGTGGCGGCCGCCGCCGTCACCGCACTGGTCCGGGCGACGGGCTGACCTCGACCCACACCCGGGTGCGCCCCCGGTCGTCCACGCTGTCCCCCCAGGCGTCGGCCAGCGCGTCGACGATGGCGAGCCCCCGCCCGGTGACGTCGTCCGAGCCCGGGCGGCCGGGGCGCGGCAGCGCGAAGCCGCCCTCGTCGGCCACCTCGACGCGGACGACGTCGTCGGACCGGTCGAGCGTCACCTCGACGTCGCCGGCGCCGTGCAGCACGGCGTTGGTGACCAGCTCGCTGACCATCAGGACGACGTCGTCGACGAGCTGCGGGGAGGCCGGGCCGAGGGCCTCCCGGGCGAAGGCGCGCGCCGCCGCCACCTGCTCCGGCGCTCGCGGGAAGTGTGCGGAGGCTCGCATCGCTCGTCCCTCTGCCCGGCACGGGCGCCCCTGATACCAGGACGTCCGGTCGGATCGTGTCGGGGTCCGCACGTTACGCAATCCGCGACGGCCCGGAGGCCCGGACCGCCCGTCCGATCCCCGGGCCGGTGCCGGGGCCTCAGCCGCCCGCCGAGACCGGCGGCGGCGCGTCGCGGAACGTGAAGCGCCCCACCCGCACGACGTAGCCCGCGTCCTCGAGGGCCTTCACGACCCGGGTGGCGTGGTCGCGGTCGAGGGTCTCGACCGTCACCTCGACCTGGGCCGACTTCGCCGAGAGGTCGACGAACATCCGCTGGTGCAGGATCTCGACGATGTTGGCGCCCACGTCGCCGAGCACCCGGGTGATCGTCGCCAGGCTGCCCGGCACGTCGGGGACCTCCACGTGCAGCCGGGTCAGGCGGCCGTTGCGGATGAGCCCTCGCATGATCACCGAGGCCAGCAGGCGCGAGTCGACGTTGCCGCCGGTCAGCACCACCCCGACGGCGCGGCCGGCGAACCGCTCCCGGTGCTCGATCAGCGCCGCGATCCCGGCCGCCCCGGCGCCCTCGACGACGACCTTCTCGATCTCGAGGAGGAGGTTCATCGCCTCCTCGATGTGGGTCTCCGACACCGTGACCACGTCGTCGACCAGGGCGTCGACGATGCGGGTGGTCAGCTCGCCCGGCCGGGGCACGGCGATGCCCTCGGCGATGCTGGCACCGCCGGCCTCGTGGCGGGTGTGGTGCACGTGGTCGGCCATGCCCGGGTAGCGCTCGGTCTGGACGCCGACCAGCTCGAGGTCCGGCCGCAGGTGCCGGGCGGCCACCGCGGTGCCGGCCAGCAGCCCGCCGCCGCCCACGGGCACGACGACGACGTCGAGGTCGGGGGCGTCGGCCAGCAGCTCCAGCGCGCAGGTGCCCTGCCCGGCGATGACCGCCGGGTCGTCGAAGGGGTGGACGTAGGTGCGGCCCTCCTCGGCCACCAGCCGCTTCGCCTCGGCTTCGGCCTCGGCGAGGTCGTCGCCCCGCAGCACCACCCGGGCGCCGAGCTCACGGGTGCGCTGCACCTTCACGAACGGCGTCGCCGTCGGCATGACGATGGTGGCGTCGATGCCGAGCCGGGTGGCGTGGTACGCGACCGCCTGCGCGTGGTTGCCCGCCGACATGGCCACCACCCCGGCCGCCCGCTCGTCCTCGCTGAGCTGGGCCAGCACGTTGAGCGCGCCCCGCTCCTTGAACGACGAGACGAACTGCAGGTTCTCGAACTTGACGACGACGTGGCAGCCGAGCACGTCGGACAGGACGCGGGAGTGGGCGGTGGGGGTGCGCTCGATGGCTCCGGCCAGGCGGTCGGCCGCCGCCAGGACGTCCTCGAAGGTGACGGGCAGGTCGGGTCGGCTCACTGTTCGGTCCGGATGGTGCGGGAGGAGACGGTGACCTCGTCGAGGACCTCGGGCAGCGGCACGACCCCGAGCCCGGGGCCGTCGGGGACGATCATCGTGCCGCCCCGCGAGTCGAACGGCGTGGTCAGGTCGGTGGTGAAGTAGCGCTCGGAGGGTCCCATGTCGGGCGGGAGGTTGCACCCTGGCAGCGCGGCGACCGCCAGGTTGAGCGCCCGGCCAAGCCCGGTCTCGAGCATGCCCCCGCAGCGCAGCGACACGCCGGCCTCGCGGCAGCGCTGGTGGATGCGGCGGGCCTCGAGCAGCCCGCCGACCCGGCCCACCTTCAGGCTGACCGCCCCACAGGCCCCGAGCGCGATGGCGGTCTCCAGGTCGGCCAGCGACCCGATCGACTCGTCGAGGCACACGGGCACCTCGATCCGGGCCGCCAGGTCGGCGTGGCCGACGAGGTCGTCGGGCGGGAAGGGCTGCTCGATGGCGACGAGGCCCAGCTCCGGGTCCGCCAGGGCCTTCAGCGCCGCTTCGTGGTCGGCGTCGCCGCTGCGGTAGCTGCCGTTGGCGTCGACGAGCAGGGCGACCTCGTCGCCCACCGTCGAGCGCACGGCCCGCACCGGCTCCAGGTCCCACCCCGGCGCCACCTTCAGCTTGAAGGCCCGGTGGCCCTTGCCGTGCCAGTGCAGGACGGCGTCGAGGAGGGCGTCGACGTCGCGGGTGACGCCGAGCGCGATGCCCGTCGGCACGACCGGCCGGGTCGCGCCCAGGAACGAGGCCACCGACCGGCCCTCGGCCCGCAGCCCGGCGTCCAGCGCGGCGCACTCGAGCGCGGCCTTGGCCATGTGGTGCCCCCGCACCTCGCGCAGCGACCGGCCCGCCAGCAGCCGGGGCACGAGGTGGTGCTCGAGGACGTGCAGCGCCCCCTCGGTGTACTCGGGCCAGTAGGTCGGCTCGGGCTCGGCCACGCACTCACCCCACCCGTCGGGGCCGTCCGCGACGATCGCCCGGACGAGGACGACGTCGCGCCGCCGGCGGGTGCCGCGGGCGCTCGCGAACGGCCGGGCCAGCGTCATGCGGACGAGGCGCAGCTCGACACCCGCGAGCACGACCTCCATGGGGACCTCCCTCCGGTTCTCCTGCGCCCGCCCATCATCGCGGGCGGCAGGCACCCGGCAGCGGACGCTCGCCGCCGGCGCGTCGGTAGCCTGGGGTGGTCATGCCTACGACCGTCGTCGCCCCGAAGGCCAACGACCCCTGCTGGTGCGGCAGCGGGCGCAAGTACAAGCGGTGCCACAAGGCGAGCACCGAGCGCGTCCGCCCCGGCCGGGTCAGCCCGCCGCGGCCCGTGCCCGACCACATCCCCCGGCCGCCGTACGCCGAGACCGGCGTGCCGGTGCGCACCCCGGGTCCGCACGTCCGCTCGCCCGAGGTCATCGAGCGCATGCGGGCCGCCGGGCGGGCCGCGGCGGAGGTGCTGCAGGTCGTCGGCGCCGCGGTGGCCCCGGGGGTCACCACCGACGAGCTCGACGCCCTGTGCCACGAGGAGATCATCAAGCGGGGTGCGTACCCCAGCCCGCTGAACTACGGCGGGTTCCCCAAGTCGCTCTGCACCTCGGTCAACGAGGTCATCTGCCACGGCATCCCCGACGACCGCCCGCTGCGCGACGGTGACATCGTCAACCTGGACGTGACCGTCTACCTCGACGGGGTGCACGGCGACACCAACGCGACGTTCCCCGTCGGGCAGATCGACGAGGCGTCGGCCCGCCTCATCGAGGTGACGCGCGCCTGCCTCGAGCGGGGCATCGCCGCGGTGCGGCCCGGGCGGCCGGTGCGGGCCATCGGGCGGGCCATCCAGGAGCACGCCGAGTCCAACGGCTACGGCGTGGTCCGGGCCTTCGTCGGCCACGGCATCGCCGAGCAGTTCCACACCGACCTGCAGATCCCCCACTACGACGACCCGCGGGCCACGACCATCCTCGAGCCCGGCATGACCTTCACCATCGAGCCGATGATCACGATGGGTGCCTGGCAGCACGAGATCTGGCCCGACGGCTGGACGGCGGTGACGATCGACCGCAAGCGCACCGCCCAGTTCGAGCACACGCTGCTCGTCACCGACGACGGCGCCGAGATCCTGACCACCACGGACTGACGGCCGCCGGGCCACCCGACGGCCGGGTGCCGTGGCGCTCAGGCGACCGCGGCGGCCAGCGGGCCGGCCAGGTCGCCCCGGGGCTCGACGGCGACACCGGCGTCGAGCCCGAGCCAGCCCGCCATCAGGGCCAGCTCGGCGGCCAGCTCGGTGACGACCCGGTCGCGGCCGCCCTCGGTCGCCGCCTCGGCGGTGGGCTCCGCCCATGCCGCCCGCACCCGCAGCACGCCGGCCCGGCGGTCGGCCTTGAGGTCGACGCGGGCCACCAGGCGCTCGTCCAACAGGAAGGGCAGCACGTAGTAGCCGTGCACGCGCTTGGGCGCCGGGACGTAGATCTCGATGCGGTAGCGGAAGTCGAACAGCCGCTCGGTGCGCTCCCGGGCCCAGATCAGCGAGTCGAACGGGGAGAGCAGCGCCCGGCAGCGCAGGCGCCGCCGGGGCCGGGCCGCGGCCGGGTGCAGGTAGGCGGGCCCCGACCAGCCCTCGACCCGGACCCGCTCCAGCGCGCCGGCAGCGGCCAGGTCCTCGAGCAGCGGCACCGCCTCCCGTACGCCGAGCCGGTAGTAGTCGGCCAGGTCGCGGGCGGAGGCGACGCCGTGGGCCCGGGCCGCGAGCAGCAGCAGCTCGCGACGGGCGGCATCGGGGTCGGGCGTGGGGAGGTCCAGCACCTCGGGCGGGAACCACCGCTCGGGCAGCACGTAGTAGCGGGTGAAGCCGTTGCGCCGGGTGGCGGTGACCTTGCCGGCGTGGAACAGGTGCTCGACCACCCGCTTGGCGTCTCCCCAGCCCCACCACGACGCCGCCCGCCGGGGCGCGGCGCGGTTCACCTCGAGCTCGCCGATGCTCACCGGCCCGCGTGCCGCGACCTCCTCCAGGGCGGCGGCCACCATCTCGGGGTTGTCGCGGGCGCTGCGACGGATGCCGTCCCACGGGTGCTCACCGTGCATGCGCCAGCGCAGCAGCGGGTGGCGCTCGACCGGGTGCAGCGAGGCCTCGTGGCCCCAGTACTCGAAGACCTCGCGGCTGCGCCACAGCCACCGCTCGAGCGCCCGGCGGTCGTAGGGGCCGAGCCGGGCGAAGAACACCAGCTCGTGGCTGCGGGTGAGGACGTTGACCGAGTCGAGCTGGACCGTCGCCACCCGCTCGAGCACCCGGCGGAAGTGGCGGCGGTCGACGCGGCCCGTCGGCCGCCGGTCGGTGAACCCCTGCGCCGCCAGCGCGATGCGACGGGCGTCGCGCCGGCTGATGTCGGGCGGGCTCGTCATGCTGGGCGCACGCTATCCCCACTAGGTTGGCCGCCCGATCGGATTTCTCGGTCTCCGGAGGGGTGGTTCATGGCCTACCGAGTCGTGGTCGACTTCGACCTGTGCGAGAGCAACGCGCGGTGCATGGAGGTGGCGCCGGAGGTCTTCGAGGTGCGTGACGACGACTACCTCTACGTCCTCGACGAGACGCCGCCGGAGGAGCTGCGCCCGAAGGTCGAGGAGGCCGTCCGCCGCTGCCCCAAGGCGGCCATCTCGATCGTCGAGGAGTGACCGGGGCGGGTGGCGCCGGCCCCACCGTCGTCGTGGTCGGCGCCTCGCTGGCGGGCCTGCGGGCGGTGGAGGAGCTGCGCCACCAGGGCTTCGAGGGTGCGATCACGGTCGTCGGCGCCGAGCCCCACCTGCCCTACGACCGGCCGCCGCTGTCCAAGCAGCTCCTGGCGGGCGAGTGGGGCCTCGACCGCGTCGCCCTCACGGTTCCGACCCCGGGCGGGCTCGACGGCCTCGGCGTCGACTGGCGGCTGGGCACCCGGGCGGTCGGCCTCGACACCGCCCGCCGCCGTGTCGCCCTGGAGGGCGGCGAGGAGCTGCCCTACGACGGCCTCGTGATCGCCACCGGGGCGACGCCGCGGCGCCTGCCGGGCACCGACGGCCTGGCCGGCGTCCACACGCTGCGGACCCTCGACGACGCGCTGGCGATCCGGGCCGAGCTCGACGCCGGCGCCGGCCGGGTCGTCGTCATCGGCGCCGGCTTCATCGGGGCCGAGGTGGCCGCCACCTGCCGCGCGCGGGGCCACGCGGTGACCCTGCTCGAGGCCCTGCCCGTGCCGCTGGAGCGGGCGCTGGGCCGGGAGATGGGCACGGTCGTGGCGGAGCTCCACCGCGACCACGGCGTCGACCTGCGCCTCGGCGTCGGCGTGGCCGGCTTCGAGGGCGACGGGCGGGTCGAGCGGGTCCGCCTCGCCGACGGCAGCGCCGTGCCCGCCGACCTCGTCGTCGTCGGCATCGGCGTCTCCCCGGCCACGGACTGGCTCGCCGGCTCGGGGCTGGCGCTGGACGACGGCGTGGTCTGCGACGCCACCACGCTCGCGGCGCCCGGCATCGTGGTCGCCGGCGACGTCGCCCGGTGGCCGAGCCGCCGGCTCGGCGAGCTGGTGCGCGTCGAGCACTGGGACAACGCGGTGGCCATGGGCGCCCACGCGGCCCGCCGTCTGCTGGCCGAGCCGCCGTTCTCGTCCGGCGACGGCGGCGAGGTCGAGCCCTACGACCCGGTGCCCTGGTTCTGGTCCGACCAGTACGACCGCAAGGTGCAGCTGGCCGGGTGGACGGCGGGCGCGGAGGAGGTGGCGGTCGTCGACGGCTCGACCGACGAGCGGCGCTTCGTCGCCATCTACCGCCGTGGCGGTGCGCTGGCCGGCGTGCTGTCCATGAACCGACCCCGGCCGCTCGTGACCTACCGGCGCCTCGTCGAGGAGGGCGCCAGCTGGGAGGACGCCATGGCCCAGGCGGCATCGGCATGACCGGGCTCGCCGCCGTCCTGCTCGCGGCCACCGCCCTGAGCGCGGTCGTCGACTGGGCGGCCGTGCACACCGACCGCCGGCCGGTCGAGTACGTCTTCAAGCCCCTCACGCTGGCCCTGCTCGTCGCCGCAGCGCTGGCGCTCGACCCGGCCGAGCCCACCGTGCGGGCCTGGTTCGTCGTGGCGCTCGTCCTGTCGCTGGCCGGCGACGTGTTCCTGATGCTGCCGAGCGACCGGTTCGTGCCGGGCCTGGCGTCGTTCCTGCTGGCGCACGTCGCCTACGTCGTGGGGTTCGTCGTCGCCGGCCTCGAGCCGCTCGGGGTCGCGGCCGGCGTCGCGCTGGTCGTCGCCGCCGGGCTCGCCGTCGGCGCCCGCATCCTGCGGAGCGCCCGCCGGAGCGCGCCCGCCCTGGCCGGCCCGGTCGCGGCCTACATGGCGGTGATCTCGACGATGCTCGTCTGCGCCGTCGGCACCTGGCACGCAGTGGCGATCGCCGGTGCGCTGCTGTTCTACGTCTCCGACGCGCTGATCGGCTACGGCCGCTTCGTGCGGAGCCACCCCCACGGGCGCCTGGCGGTCATGGTCACCTACCACCTGGGCCAGGGGCTGCTCGTGCTGTCGCTGATCTGACCGCCGGCCGTCGGGCGCTCAGGCCGCCCGGCCCTGCGCAGCGGCGGCCAGGCACCAGCCGACCGCGGCGGCGACCGCGTCGAGGCCCCGAGTGCAGTAGGCGTGGCCCATGCCGGGCACGACGACCAGCCGGCGTGGCGCGCCCGTGGGGTGCCCGCCGTCCGCACCGGCGCCGGCCCGGTGCAGGCGGTCGGCCTCGGTGGTCGGCATGAACCGGTCGTCGGTGCCGTGGACGACCGCGAGCGGCACCGGCAGGCGGGCGGCGAGGGCGTCCGGTGGTTCGGTCCAGCGCCACCGCGGGTCGAGCCGGGCCCCCAGGCGCCGGGCCAGGCGCCGCCCCACCCCGGTGCGGGTGAGGGCGGCGGCGACGGCGGCCCGCGGGCTGTGGAGCCGCCACCGGGCGGGCGAGCTGACCGTCACGACGCCGGCCAGGTCGGGGTCGTCGACCGCGTAGCGCAGCACGGCGATCGCGCCGAGCGAGGCGCCGACGAGCACGACCCGCGGGGCGAGGTCGCGGGCGGCGACGGTGGCGGCCGCGACGTCGAACGCCTCCCGGTCGCCGAGCGTGCACAGGCCCTCGGACTCGCCGTGGCCCCGCATGTCGTAGGTCAGCACCGCGTGGCCGGCGTCCCGCAGCTCGTGCGCGGCGGCGACGACCGACGGGTCGCGGCGATCCGCGGCGAAGCCGTGGACCAGCACGACCGCCGAGGCCGCGGGCGCCGGCGTCAGCCAGGCGTCGGCGGCCAGGGCCAGCCCGTCGGCCGTCCGCAGCGTCAGGGGCCGGGTGTCACGCGGCACGGGTCGCCCGCCAGTGGACGGTGATCCCGTGGCGCCGCATCTCCCAGCGGAACCAGAGGGTGGAGGCCAGGACGGCACCGCCGGTGAGCAGCCAGGACCCGGCGGTCTTGGCGACGTAGTACGTGGCGACCGGCTGGGTGAGCAGCAGCCAGATGCTGAGCCCGGCGTTGGCCAGCTGCACGAACGCCCACAGCACGGTGATCCGGGCGAAGAACCGGCGCACGGGCGCGCTGCCGAGGAAGGTGTCGGGCAGCGGGAGGAAGTCGCCGGCGAGCCGCTCGGCCAGCGGGCGCCCGGCGGGCACGGAGGCGAGGAACACGCCGGCGACCAGCACGGTCGTCAGCGTCGGCTGCAGGAAGTAGACGAACACGCTGCCCGAGGCCAGGGCGACCGCGGTGCGGGCGGTCAGCCCCGCGGTGCCGAGCACGAGCAGGCCGGGGACCGGCCGGCGGGTGGCCAGGCGGCGGCCGATCGCCACGTACGACCAGGCCAGCCCGGCGATCAGCCCGGCCCACACGCCGACGAGCCACAAGGCGCCGTAGAACACGGCGAGGGGGACGAGGCTGCCCTCCACGAGGGTGGGGAGGGCGTGGCGCGCCAGGGCCCGCAAGCGGGGTATCTCGAGAGGTGGGTGCTGCATTGCGTCTCGTCCCCGCGGCCCTCAGCTGCGGCGCCCGAGGTGGGCGCGACCCACGAGGTGGGGACGATGGTCGCGGCGTGGCCACCCCGGGTGCAAGCGGGCGCCGGAGCGCGGTCACCCGGTGCTCGGGGCACGACGCCCGGCGGCGCCCGCCCGCGGGTTGCGCGGCGTCAGCCGGTCAGCGCCGCGGCCAGCCGCGCCGCCTCCCGCTCGGCCAGCGCCACCGTCACCCACATGCGCTCGACGTGCTGGCGGACCTGCAGCTCGCCCTGGGGCACCGGGTGCTCGTCGAGGAAGGCCTCCACCCGCTCGGCCACGGCCCGGTCGCGCAGCGCCCGGATGCCGCCGACCATGCGGGCGAGGCTGTTGGCGGGGAAGCGCCGCTCGACCTCGTCCCAGTGGTCGGCCACGAAGTCCCAGGCCAGCGGACCGTTGTCGCGGTTGGCCACGGCCTGGCCGAGCAGGAAGGGCGCGTCCTGCGTGCGGACCTCGTCGGAGAGGGCGAGCTCCAGGGTCCGCTCGAAGGCCGCCCGGTCGCGAAACCGGGCCAGCGACATGAGCGTCCGCTGACGGTCCTGCGGGTTGTCGGCCGAGCGGTAGTGGGCGACGAGCCGGTCGTGGACCTGGCGGTCGCCCAGCGTGGCGGCCACCGTGATCGCCGGCGACGCCAGGGCGGGGTCGACGCTCGGCGGGTGCGCGAGGTAGCGGTCGACCAGCTCGGCGGCCCGGTCGCGGGCGGCGCCGTCGTCGGCCAGCAGCGCCGCCGCCTGCAGGAGCAGCCCGCGCAGGGTGCGGGTGCGGTCGTCCTCGCCGGCGGCGCCCTCGGCGCCGAGCGCCGCCCGGACCGGGCCGACCAGCGCGGCCACCCGGGTGTGGAGGGCGCCCCGCGCGTCGCCCTCCACGAGGGCGTCGAGCTGGGTGTGGCCGGCGACGATCCGCTCCCACACCGACAGGTCGCGCTCGTCGCCGAAGCGCTGGGCCACGTCCACGAACGTCGCGGCCTCGACCGACCCGGCGAGCACGAAGGCCCACAGGTCGTCGACGAGCACGTAGCGCTCGAGCGGCGTGAGGTCGTCGAGGTGGTCGAGCAGCGCGTCGAGCAGGTCGGGCGCGTAGCGCACCCGGTAGAAGCCGTGGGCCTCGAGGTTGGCGTCGACCCACGGCAGCGGCTCGGGGCTGATCTCCAGCGTGGCCTCGTCGCCCTCCAGCAGCTCGACCGCCCGGTCCTCGCCGCGGCCGGTGCGGGTGCCGACCACCAGCGGCACGGACCAGAGGCTGCCGTCGTCGCCGCCGCCGTAGGTGAACCGGCGCTGCGAGAACCGCAGCGCCGTCCCGGCGCCGCCGACCCGCTCGACGGCGATCTCGGGGAAGCCTCCCTGGAAGATCCACGACTCGGCCACCCGGCGCACCGGCTCGCCGGTCTCGGCCTCGAGGGCGTCCCACAGGTCGGAGGTCTCGGTGTTGCCGAAGCGGTGCTCGCGCATGTAGCGGCGCAGGCCGGCCCGGAAGCGCTCCGGCCCCAGGTACTGCTCGAGCATCCGCACGATCGACGAGCCCTTCTCGTAGGTGAGCACGTCGAACATGCCGTCGGCGTCGGCCGGCGAGGCGACCGGGTACTCGATGGGGCGGGTCGAGGCCAGGGCGTCGGTGTCGAAGGCCGCCGAGCGCGACAGCCCGAAGTCGACCCAGCGCTGCCACTCGGGCCGGAAGGCGTCGGTGCAGGCCATCTCCATGAAGGTGGCGAAGGCCTCGTTGAGCCAGATGCCGTTCCACCACCTCATGGTCACGAGGTCGCCGAACCACATGTGGGCCAGCTCGTGGGCGATGACGTCGACGACCGCCTGCAGCTCGGCCTGGGTGGCCGTGGCCGGGTCGACGAGCAGGAGGCGCTCGCGGAAGGTGACGCAGCCCAGGTTCTCCATCGCCCCGAAGGCGAAGTCGGGGACGGCGACGAGGTCGAGCTTGTCGCCCGGGTAGGGCAGGTCGAACCAGTCGGTGAAGTACCGCAGGGCGAACTCGCCGACCTCAAGGGCGAAGCCGGCCAGGTGCTCCTTGCCGGGCGGGCAGACCACCCGCAGGGGCACGCCGTCGACGTCGACCGGGTCGGTGGCCACCAGCGGGTGCCCGCCGCGGAAGATCCAGTGGTCCATGGTGCGCCGCACCGGTT
>DATGPY010000005.1:0-4218 GCA_035304465.1 Acidimicrobiales bacterium
TACACGGCCATCGCCTTCGACCCGCACCAGCAGGCCGAGACGATCCGCAAGCAGGGCGGGTTCATCCCCGGCATCCGGCCGGGCCCGCAGACCGAGCGCTACCTGGGCCGCATCCTGGCCCGCATCACGCTGCCCGGCGCCGTGTTCATCGCCGTGATCGCGCTGCTGCCCTCCCTGCTGCTGGCCTTCGCCGACGTCCAGGCCTTCGCCTTCGGGGGCGTGTCGATCCTCATCGCCGTCGGCGTGGCGCTCGAGACGATGAAGCAGATCGACAGCCAGCTGATGATGCGGAACTACGAAGGGTTCCTGAAGTGAGCGGCCACGGTGTGCGCATGGTGATGCTCGGCCGCCAGGGGGCCGGCAAGGGCACGCAGTGCGTGCGGCTGTCCCGCCACTACGACGTGCCGCACATCTCGACCGGCGACATGCTGCGGGCGGCGGTGAAGGCGGGCACCGAGCTCGGGCGCAAGGCCGGCGAGCTCATGGCCGCCGGCAACCTGGTGCCCGACGACATCATGATCGGCATCGTCGACGAGCGCCTCGGGCAGCCCGACGCCGTCGAGCGGGGCTACGTCCTCGACGGCTTCCCCCGCACGGTGGCCCAGGCCGAGGCGCTGTCGGAGATCACCGCGGCCCGGCCGCTGGACCTGGTCGTCGACCTCGACGTCCCCACCGAGGTCGTGGTCGAGCGCCTCGCCGGGCGGCGGGTGTGCCGGGACTGCGGCGCCAACTACTCGGTCGACGCGCCGCCGACCCGTGACTGGACCTGCGACAACTGCGGGGGCCCGGTCGTCCAGCGGGACGACGACACCCCCGAGGCCATCGCCAAGCGCCTGGCCGAGTACGAGGCCAACACGGCGCCGCTCGTCGACTGGTACCGCGAGCGCGGGCTGCTCGAGACCGTCGACGGCGACGGTCCCGCCGACGTGGTGACCGAGCGGCTGCTCGCCGTCGTCGACGCCCGGCGCGGGCGCTGAGGCGGTCCGTGGGCCGGCGCACCGCGGACGAGATCCGCACGATGCGCCGCGCCGGCCGGGTCGTGGCCGAGATGCACGAGCGCATCGCCGCCGCCATCCGCCCCGGTGCCACGCTGCTGGAGCTCGACGCCATCGGCCGGGAGGTCCTCGCCCGCCGGGGCGCCCGGTCCAACTTCCTCGGCTACCACGGCTTCCCGGCGGTGATCTGCGCCAGCGTCAACGAGGTCGTGGTGCACGGCATCCCCGACCACCGCCGCCTCGAGGAGGGCGACATCGTCTCGATCGACTGCGGGGCGATCGTCGACGGCTACCACGGCGACGCCGCCTTCACCGCCCCGGTCGGCGAGGTGGACCCGGTCTCCGAGCGGCTCGTCGAGGTGACCCGCCGGGCGCTCGAGGCGGGCATCGCCGAGCTGGTGCCCGGCGCCCGCCTGGGCGACCTGGGGGCGGCGGTGCAGGCCACGATCGAGGGCGCCGGGTTCAGCGTCGTACGGGAGTACGTCGGCCACGGCATCGGCACGGCCATGCACGAGCCGCCGGACGTGCCCAACGTCGGCAAGCGGGGGCGGGGCCGCAAGGTCTCGGCCGGCGACGTGTTCGCGGTCGAGCCGATGGCCTGCGCCGGCAGCAGCTTGACCGAGGTGCTGGACGACGGCTGGACCGTGGTGACCGTCGACGGCTCGCGGGCCGCGCACTGGGAGCACACCGTCGCGGTCACCGACGACGGCCCCGAGGTCCTGACCCGGCCGTAGCGGGGCGGTCCGGGCCCTCAGACCTGGACGCCGGGCTCGCCGGCGACGACCGTCCACGACCCGGCGGTGGTGACCGGCGAGTCGGGCACGAGCGTCGACTCCGCGGCCTGGAAGCGGGTCACCAGCTCGGACGTCGTGGCCTCGGCGACCATGTAGCCCCGCCGCCGGGTGTCGGCGAAGTGCACGTGGGGCAGCTGGGCGATGAGCTGCTCGGCCACCTCGGCCAGGTCCGCGGGGAAGGTCGAGCTGATCGAGCCGCCGACCAGCTCGACGCCCCGGACCTCGGTCGAGGGAGAGCCGTCGGGCAGCTCGTCGACGAGGTCGGCGACCCCCGCGGCGTGGATGTCGCCGGTCACGACGACCGGGTTGGCGACCCGGCCCTCGTCGAGCAGCTGCAGCAGCCGCCGCCGGGCGTGGGGGTAGCCGTCCCACTGGTCGGGGTTGTAGAGCGACCCGGCGAGGGGCATCGAGGTCATCACCACCTGGTTGGCGACGACGTCCCAGGTGGCGCGGGAGGTGGCGAAGCTCCGGGCCAGCCACGCCTCCTGGTCGGCGCCGAGCAGCGTGCGGCCCTCCCGGGTGCGCTCGTCGCAGGTGGGCCCGAGGCTGCCGGTGCAGGCCTTGGGGTCGCGGTGCTGGCGGGTGTCGATCACGTGGAACCGTACCAGGCGGCCCCAGTCGACCGACCGGTGGATGCGCAGGTGGGCGCCGTCCGGCGGTGGCACCCGCACGGGCTGGTGCTCCCACCAGGCCTGGTAGGCGGCGGCCCGGCGGGCGGCGAAGGTCGGCTCCTCGGCGGGCACCTCGGGGACGAGCCCGGCGTAGTCGTTGTCGACCTCGTGGTCGTCCCAGGTGACGATCCACGGGCAGGCGGCGTGCGCGGCCTGCAGGGCGGGGTC
The DNA here is from genome assembly GCA_035304465.1 of Acidimicrobiales bacterium. Lineage (GTDB taxonomy): Bacteria > Actinomycetota > Acidimicrobiia > Acidimicrobiales > VFJN01 > ZC4RG19. The sequence continues at coordinate 2,629 of DATGPY010000005.1, forward strand.
GCCCTTGTAGAGGCCGTAGCGGTTCCGGTACTCCTCCAGCGTCCGCACCTCGCCGCTGTTGTGCCGGCGGACCCCGCTGGTGCTGATGCCGCCCTCGTAGATGTAGTCGCCCAGGTGGACGACGAGGTCCGGGTCCTCGGACGGGGCGTGGGCCCACAGCGGCCAGTGGCCCTGCTGCCAGTTCTGGCAGCTGCCGAAGACGAACCGCGCCGGGTCTCGCCGGTGGCCGGGCGCGGGGGCGGTGCGGGTGCGCCCGACCGGGCTGACCTCGTCGCCGACGACGAACCGGTAGTGGTACCAGCGGGCCGGCGCCAGCCCGTCGACGTCGACGTGCACCGAGTGGCCCCACTCGGGGGAGGCGACGGCGGTGCCGCGGCGCACCACGCGGCGGAACCGCTCGTCGTGCGCGACCTCCCAGCGCACCGGCACGTCGACGGCCGGCATGCCCCCGCCCTCGAGCGGCGCGGGCGCCAGGCGGGTCCACAGGACGACCCGGTGGGGGAGGGGGTCGCCCGAGGCGACGCCCAGGCGGAACAGGCCCTCGGGCAGCCGGGCCGGCGGCTGCGGCGGCCGGTGGCAGCCGGGGCGGCCCCAGCCGACGATCGGCACCGTGGCCCCGAGCGCGAGCGCGCCGGTGAGGAACCGGCGGCGGGTGGTCGTCGGGGCGGGCCGCACCGGGCCCGGGCCGGGCCGGGGCGTCGGACGGGCGTCGCCGTGGCTGGTCATGCGCCTCCCCCTCGCGCACGTCTCCTGTCGGCCCTCGCGGGCTGCCGGCCGGGACCCTAGCGGTGCGTGGTGGCGCGCGCCGGGGCGGTCGATCCGCTACGGTGGCGGCGCCGTCGGGCGCGGCCCTCGCCGGGTCCGGGGATCTGCACGTGCCGCCGCGCCTGGAGTTTGTCTCCACCACGCGCCGCGCTAGCATGTTCAGTCGGCTCTCGGCGCTACCGGTTGTTCCCGCGCGTCTTCGGCCACCCTCGTTCCACAACACGTGTAGGAGCCATCCGCCCTGCCGAAACCAAAGGAAGATGCGATCGTCATGGAGGGGACCGTCGTGGAGCCCCTCCCCAACGCGATGTTCCGTGTCGAGCTCGAGAACGGCCACCAGGTGCTGGCCCACATCTCCGGCAAGATGCGCATGCACTACATCCGCATCCTCCCTGGTGACAGGGTGCAGGTGGAGCTCACGCCCTACGACCTCACCAGGGGTCGCATCACCTACCGCTACAAGTGACGGAGCGCCATGAAGGTACGTCCGAGCGTCAAGCCCATCTGTGAGAAGTGCAAGGTGATCCGCCGCCACGGGCGCGTGCAGGTCATCTGCTCCAACCCGCGCCACAAGCAGCGCCAGGGCTAGAGGAGACCCCCCGGATCCATGGCACGCATCGCCGGCGTCGACATCCCCCGCGACAAGCGGCTCGAGATCTCCCTCACCTACATCTTCGGCATCGGGCGCACGCGATCCAAGGAGATCTGCGCCGCCCTCGAGATCGACCCCGACACCCGGGTGCGCGACCTCACCGACGACGAGGTGGCGCGCGTCCGCAACCACATCGAGGCCAACTACAAGGTCGAGGGCGACCTGCGGCGGGA
>DATGPY010000006.1:0-9383 GCA_035304465.1 Acidimicrobiales bacterium
GAGGTCGAGGCGCAGCTCGTCGAGCGGGCGACCGAGCTGAAGGCGGTGCGCGCCCGCCAGCGCGAGCTCGACGCCGAGCTGCGCGAGCTGCGGTCCCGCGCCGCACCGGGCGACCGGGTCGGGACGGCGGGCGGCGATGGGACCGCGGCCCCGACCGGGTCGCGGGCCGACCGGGTCCCCGACCTGCGGGCCGTGGCCGACGACGTGGGCCGGGCCGCGGCCGGCGCCGCCGCGCTGGCCGAGGCGCTCGGCGCGCTGGCCGGTGCGCTGCGCTCGGTCGGGTCGGAGCGCCCCACCGGCGACGCCGGGCCGCCCCCCGCCGCCACCGGGCCGGCGCCGGCGGGCGAGCCGGGCACCAGCGAGGACCGCCCCGCCGAGCGGGCGCCCGAGCGGCGGCCGGTGCCGCTGCCCGGCGGCATCTTCGACGACACCGTCGAGGCGGCCGAGCACCTGCTGCGCACCCCCGACGTCGTGCTGGTCGTCGACGGCTACAACGTGTCGATGCAGGGCTGGCCCGAGCTCCCGGTGGCCGAGCAGCGCCGCCGGCTGGTCGCCGGCCTGTCCGACCTGGCCGCCCGGACCGCGACGCGCGTCGAGCTCGTCTTCGACGGGGCCGAGGTCGAGCCGCTGCCGGTGCCACGCCCGATCCGGTCGCTGGTCCGGGTCCGGTTCTCCGACCCGGACGTCGAGGCCGACGACGTCATCCTCGACCTGGTGACCAGGATCCCGGCGGCCAGGCCCGTCGTCGTGGCCTCCAGCGACAACCGGGTGCGGGAGGGCGCTCGCGCCGCGGGGGCCAACGTCGTCCACGCCCGCCAGCTGCTGGCGCTGCTGCGCCGCTGAGGCCACCGGCCCCGGAGGGTGTCGCACCCCCTGCGTAGGGTCGCACCCGTGCTGATCGACTGCGACGAATGCGTCATGCAGGGCACCGCGGCGTGCGACGACTGCGTGGTCACCTTCATCTGCTCCCGCGAGCCGGGCGAGGCGATCGTGGTCGACGTGGCCGAGGTGCGGGCGCTGCGCCTGCTGTCCGGCGCCGGCCTCGTGCCCGAGCTGCGCCTGCGGCGCCGCACGGGCTGACGGGGCCCGCCGGCCCGGGGCCGCCGGGTGGCGGCGCACCGGACGCGCCGGCCCCGTCGGGGCGAGTTGCCGCGCCCGGCGGCGGTCGGCACGATGGCCGGGTGCCCAGCGCCGCCCGCACCCTCCGACGCGTCCCGGCGTCCGCCGACCTGGTCGCGCTCGGGCGGTCCCACGGGCTCGACGCGGTCGGCGTGACCGCCGCCGAGCCCTTCGCCACCACCCGCCGCCACCTCGAGCGGCGGCGGTCCGCCGGCCTGCACGGGGGCATGCAGTTCACCTACCGGCGGCCGGAGCGGTCGGCCGACCCCACCCGGGCACTGCCCGACGCCCGGGCGCTCGTCGTCGCCGCCCGCAGCTACCGGCGCACGCCGCCGCCCGCGGACCCGACGCCCGGCGACGGCGCGCCGCGCCCGCAGGGCCGGGTGGCGCGCTACGCCTGGCTCGACCACTACGCCGAGCTGCGTGCGGGCCTGACCGCCATCAAGGAGGCGCTCACCGGCGAGGGCTGGCGGGCCCGGGTGCTGGCCGACGACAACGCCCTCGTCGACCGCGAGGCCGCCTACCGCGCCGGCCTCGGCTGGTACGGCAAGAACGCCAACCTGCTGCTGCCCGGCCGGGGCAGCTGGTTCGTGCTCGGGTCGGTGCTGACCGACGCGCCGCTGCGCCCCACCGGCGGTCCGGTCGAGGACGGCTGCGGCACCTGCACCCGCTGCCTGTCCGGGTGCCCGACGGGTGCCATCGTGGCTCCGGGCGTCGTCGACGCCCGCCGGTGCCTGGCCTGGCTGCTGCAGGTCGACGGGCCCTTCCCCCGCGAGCACCGGGTCGCGCTGGGCGACCGGCTCTACGGCTGCGACGACTGCCAGGAGGTCTGCCCGCCCAACCGCCGGGCCGACCGGGCCGCGCCGGCGCCTGCCGCGCCCGGGGCCGAGGCGGTCGTCGACCTGCTCGACCTGCTGGCCGCGACCGACGACGAGCTGCTCGCCCGGCACGGCCGCTGGTACGTGCCCCGCCGCCAGGCCCGCTACCTGCGCCGCAACGCCCTCGTCGTGCTGGGCAACGTGGCCGACGGCGCCGACCCCCGGGTGGCGGCCGCGCTGCGCCGCTGCCTCGCCTGGCCCGACCCGCTGGTGCGGGCCCACGCGGCTTGGGCCGCACGCCGGCTGGGGCGCGACGACCTGGTGGCCGAGGCCGGGCTGGAGACCGACGACGATCCCCTGGTGCGGGCCGAGCTGGCCGCACCGGTCGAGCGGCGCTGAGGCGGGGGAGGGGCCGTGGCGCACCTGCTGGTCACCAACGACTTCCCGCCCAAGGTCGGCGGCATCCAGTCCTACCTGTGGGAGCTGTGGCGGCGCCTCGACCCCGCCACCTTCACCGTCCTCACCACCCCCTACGAGGAGGCCGAGGAGTGGGACGCCGCCCAGCCGTTCCGGGTCGTGCGCACCCGCGAGCCGGTGCTGCTGCCCACGCCCGGCCTCGCCCGCCGCATCGACGCCCTGGCCGACGAGACCGGCGCCTCCCTCGTCCTCCTCGACCCCGCCCTGCCGCTCGGCCTGCTCGGGCCGCGCCTGTCCCGGCCCTACGGGGTCGTGCTCCACGGCGCCGAGGTGACGGTCCCCGGGCGGTTGCCGGTGACCCGCGCCCTCCTCGGCCGGGTGCTGCGGGGCGCGGTGGAGGTCGTCGCCGCCGGCGGCTACCCCGCGGCCGAGGCCCGGCGGGCCGCCGGGCGCGACCTCCCGGTGACGGTCGTGCCGCCGGGCGTCGACCCGGTGCGGTTCGCGCCCCTCGACGACGAGGCGCGGGCCAAGGCCCGGGCGCTGTTCGACCTGCCGGCCGACGCCCGGGTCGTCGTCAGCCTCAGCCGGCTCGTGCCCCGCAAGGGCATGGACGTGCTCGTCGAGGCGGTCGCGGACCTGGCGGCCGACCGGCCCGACCTCGTGCTCGCCATCGGCGGCTCGGGCCGCGACCGGCGTCGGCTGCAGCGCCTGATCGACCGCACCGGCGCCCCTGCCCGGCTGCTCGGCCGGGTGCCCGACGACGACCTGCCGGCCCTCTACGGCTGCGCCGACGTCTACGCCATGATCTGCCGCAACCGGTGGGGAGGCCTCGAGCAGGAGGGCTTCGGCATCGTCTTCCTCGAGGCCGCGGCCTGCGGCGTGCCCCAGGTGGCCGGCGCCAGCGGCGGGGCCCACGAGGCGGTCGCGGACGGCGAGACCGGCGTGGTGGTCCGGCGGCCGCGCGACCGCGCCGAGGTCGCCGCGGCGCTCGCCCGGCTGCTCGACGACCCGGCGGCGCGGGCGGCGATGGGGGCGGCCGCACGCCGGCGGGCCGAGCGCGAGCTCGCGTACGACGTGCTGGCCGAGCGGCTGGCGGGGGTGCTGGCGCGGTGGTGACCGCCGGCGACGGGCTGGTGCGGCTGGACGTGTGGGCCACCGCCGTCCTCGTGGTCGTGGCCGCCGCGGCAGCGGCGGTCCCGGAGGTGTTCGCCTACGTCGCCGTGCCGGTCGCGCTCGTGCTGTTCGCGGCCGGCTGCGGGACGTTCCTGTGGGCCTACGCCGTCGCGGTCGGCCGCAGCCGCTACGAGCAGCTGTCGCTCGGCGGGCTGTTCTTCCTCGGCGAGGACGTCGCCCCCGCGCCGGTGGCGCGGGCGCTGCGGCTGGCGCTGGCCGTGCAGGTCGTGGCGGCGGTGGCGGCGGCCGCGGTCCGGCCCTACACGGCGGTGGCGTTCACCGTGCTGGCGCCGATGTTCGGGCTCGGGATGATGGCGCTGTGGGGCGCCCGGCACGGGAACTTCCCTGAGCGGGAGGCGAACTAACGTGACCCCGTTCCGAGTCCGCGACCGGCAGGGGGCCGCACACGATGGCTGAGCAGACGACCCAGCAGATGGTCGTCGGCGCGTCACCGCAGCGCACGTGGGAGGTGCTCACCGACATCGAGCAGTACCCGACCTGGGCCACCGACCTGAAGGAGGTCCACGTCGACAGCCGTGACGAGGAGGGGCGACCGCTCGAGGTCACCTTCCGCGCCGCGGCGATGGGCCGCAGCACGACCTACCGCCTGCGCTACGACTACACGAAGGCACCCGAGGTGCTCGCCTGGAAGCTGGTCGAGGGCGACATCACCCGCAAGCTCGACGGCGTCTACGAGCTCGAGCCCGTCGAGGGCGACCCGGACAAGACCCGCGTGACCTACCACCTCGAGGTCGACCTGGTGATGCCGCTGCCGGCCTTCGTCAAGCGCCGGGCCGAGGCCCGCATCGTGGCGACCGCCCTCCGCTCGCTGCGCGACCACCTCGAGCGCTGATGGCCGCCGCGGGGGCACCGGCCGCCGGCGGCTCGCCGACCCGCGTCCTGCTGTTCACCGGCAAGGGCGGGGTCGGCAAGACGACGACCGCCGCGGCCACCGCCCTGCGCTGCGCGGACGCCGGGCTGCGCACGCTGGCGCTGTCCACCGACCCGGCGCACTCGCTGGCCGACGTCTTCGGCGTGCCGCTCGGCCCGCTCGTCGCCCCCGTCGCGGAGGGCCTGTGGGGCCAGCAGCTCGACGCCCAGGACCGCATGGAGGAGGCCTGGGAGGACATCCGTCGCTGGCTCCTCGAGGTGTTCCGGTGGGCCGGGGTCGAGGGCCTGGAGGCCGAGGAGCTGTCGGTCGTGCCCGGGCTCGACGAGGTCTTCGCCCTGGCCGACATCCGCCACCACGCGACGAGCGACGAGTGGGACGTCGTGGTCGTCGACTGCGCGCCGACGGCCGAGACGGTCCGGCTGCTGTCGCTCCCGGACGTCCTCGCCCGCTACATGGAGCGCGTGTTCCCCGTCGGGCGTCGGGTGACCCAGGTGGTCTCGCCGCTGGTGTCGAGGATGACCACGCTGCCGGTCGCCGGGGACGAGGTCTTCGCCGCCACCGAGCGCTTCTACGCGCGCCTCGCCGGCGTGCGCGAGCTGCTGACCGACGCCCGGCGCACCAGCGTGCGGCTGGTCGTCACGCCCGAGCGGGTCGTCGTCGCCGAGGCCCGCCGGACCCACACCTACCTGTCGCTGTTCGGCTACCACGTCGACGCCGTGGTGGCCAACCGGGTCCTGCCCGACGGCGTGACCGACCCGTGGTTCGACCGCTGGCGGGCGGCGCACGCCGAGCAGCTCGACGTCATCGCGGCGGGCTTCGCGCCCGTCCCCGTGCTGCGGGCACCCCTCCAGCCGGCCGAACCCGTCGGGCCGGGCGCGCTGCGGCACCTGGCCGACGCGCTCTACGGCGACGAGGACCCGACGGCCCGCCTGGGTGAGCGCGAGCCGCTCCGGGTGCGCCGCGACGGCGCCGAGCTCGTCCTCGAGCTCGAGCTGCCGTTCACCGACCGCGACGAGCTGGAGGTCGGCCGCACCGGCCACGAGCTGCTCGTACGGGTCGGGCCCTACCGCCGGGGCATCGTGCTGCCCGACGCGCTCCGGCGCCGCCACGTCCGCGGGGCGGCGCTGCGGGACGGGCGCCTGGCCGTGCGCTTCGCCGACGGGCCCGCCGGCGGCGTCGACCCCGACGCCTCGACCGACGGGGGGCGGCCGGCACCCGCCGGCGGGGCAACCGCCGACGTGCCGGCCACCGACGCCTCCGCGGGCTGACCCAGCCAGCGCACCCCGACACCCACGACGCCACACCACCGCAGGGAGGGAGCACCGCCATGGGGTCCATGACCGACGGGCATCTGCCACCGGGCGCGCAGGAGCGGGCGCGGGAGGGCGTGCAGCACCTCCAGGCCGCCGCCCGCGAGCTGATCGCCGCGGCCCGGGCGGCGCTGGACGTGGCCGAGGAGGTGGTCGAGGACCCGGAGGCCCTCGTGTCCGCGGTCTCGGCGCTGGCCGGCCTCGGCGAGCTCGCCCGGCGGATGGCGGGCACGTCGCCGCCCGGCTCCGGCACCCGAGCGGGCCCGTCCGGCCCGGCCGACCCGGGCGGCGGCACCGACGACGACGGTGACGAGCCCCGGGTGCAGCGGATCCCCGTCAGCTGACCGCCACGCCGCGCGCCTGTACACCGCCTGTCGCGAGGGTGGCGCGCCCGTTTCCGCGGTGGCGTACCATCGCCCGCGTCGCCCGAACCGGCGACGACCACCCCCCGGCCACCCAGGAGCGAGCACAGGAGGTGCCGTGGCGCCGATCACCGAGGCCGCGATCAGGGAACTGGCAGCACGACGGGGGCGGAACGCACCGATCACGTCCTGCTACCTCGACGTCGACGGACGGCGGCTCGTGAGCAAGCAGGACCTCGCCCGTGAGGTCGAGCAGGCGCTGCGGACCCTCCGGGCCAAGTCGGGCGGCGACCCGTCGGTCGAGCGGGACATCGAGCGCATCGACCGGTACGTCCACACCGAGCTGGACCGGTCACGGGTGCGCGGCGTGGCGATCTTCGCGTGCTCCGCCGACGACCTCTGGGAGGTCGTCGAGCTGCCGGTGCGGGTCCGCACCCGGGTCACCGTCAACAAGGCCCCGGCCGTGGCCCAGCTCGAGGCGCTCCTGCAGGACCACGAGCCCATGGGCGTCCTGCTGGTCGACCGCCAGCGCATCCGCATGTTCGTCTTCGAGCTCGGCGAGCTGGTCGAGCGGTTCGAGCACGTCGAGGAGCTGCCCCGCGAGCTGGACGTGCGCGGCCTGCGCGACCGTGGCGGCGAGCAGCACGCCCAGCTGCTCGAGGCCCACACCCAGCAGCACCTGCGGAAGGCGGCGCAGACGGCCTTCGACGTGTGGAGCCAGCAGCGCTTCGAGCGCTTGGCGATCGGCACGCCCGACGACCTCGTCACCCAGCTCGAGGCCAGCCTCCACCCCTACTTGCGCGAGCGGCTGTGCGGCCGCCTGCCGGTGGCGGTGACGGCGCCCCACGACGAGGTCCTGGCCGCGGCCCAGGAGATGGAGGCCGAGGCCGAGCGGCGGCGCGAGGCCGAGGTCGTCGACCGCCTCCGGGCCGAGGTGGCCTCGGGTCGCCGGGGCGTCGCCGGCCTGGCCGACACGCTCGAGGCCCTGGGCGACCGGCGGATCGACGTGCTGGTCGTCTCCGACGGCTACAGCACCCCCGGCTGGCGGTGCGAGCCCTGCGGGCGCCTGGCGGCCATCGGTCGTCGTTGCGCCCACTGCGGCCAGGAGATGACCGAGGTGGAGGACGTGGTCGAGGACGCGATCGAGGAGGCGCTCGCCCAGTCGTCCAAGGTGGAGATCTGCGTCGGCAACGCCGACCTCGACGTGCTGGGGCGGATCGGCGCCCTGCTCCGCTATTGAGCGCGGCCGCTGACGGGCTGGTCGCCGGCGTCGACGTCGGCGGCACCAAGGTGCTGGGCGTCCTCGTCGACCCCGACGACCCCGGCACCGTCGTGGGCGAGCACCGGGTGCCCACGCCGGCGGGCGCGCCCGCGGTGCTCGACGCCATCGCCGAGGTGGTGCGCGAGCTCGACGCCGGCCCGGCGTCCGCCCGGGAGCGGCGGGTGACCAGCGTGGGCGTCGGCATCGCCGGCCTCGTCGACCGCGCCGGCGTCCTCCGCACCAGCCCCAACCTGCCGGGGATGCTCGGCGTCGCCGTCGGCGAGGAGGTCGACCGGCGGCTGGGGCTGCCGGTCCGGGTCGACAACGACGCCACCTGCGCGGCGTGGGCCGAGTTCGTGGCCGGCGCCGCCCGCGACGTCGCCGACGCCGTCTGCGTGACCCTCGGCACCGGCATCGGCGCGGGCCTGGTGGCCGACGGGGAGCTCGTCCGCGGCGGCCACGGCTTCGCCGGCGAGGCCGGGCACATGGTCGTCGACCCGAACGGTCCGCCCTGTCCGTGCGGCCGCCACGGGTGCTGGGAGCGGTTCGCCTCGGGCAGCGGCCTGGCGATGCTGGGCCGGCAGGCGGCCGAGGCCGGCCGGCTGGGCCGGGCGGTCGAGCTGGCCGGCGGGCGGGTCGAGGAGCTGCGCGGCGAGCACGTCACCGCCGCGGCCGCCGAGGGCGACGCCGAGGCCCTCGCCGTGCTGGCCACGTTCGCCGACTGGGTGGCCCTCGGCCTCGCCAACCTGGTGACGCTGCTCGACAGCTCGCTCGTCGTGCTGGGCGGCGGCCTGATCGAGGCCGGCGACCTCCTCCTCGGCCCGGTCCACGAGTCCTTCGCCCGCCAGGTCATGGCGCCCGGCGAGCGCCCGGACGTGCGGGTGGTCGGCGCCGCGCTCGGCGAGCGGGCGGGGGCGATCGGCGCCGCGCTGCTCGGGGCCCGGGAGGCGGCCGCCCGGTCCTGACCGCTCGGCGCCCGCCGGCGGGGCGCGGCGCTCGCCGGCCGGCCGGGGGTCAGGAGCCCGCGGCCTGGTGGCGCTTGCGGCAGCTCTCGATCTCGGCGAGCGCGGCGTCCCGGCCCTCCCAGCCCCGCACGTTCGAGTGCTTCTCCGGCTCGAGGACCTTGTACACCTCGAAGAAGTGGGAGATCTCGTCGACGAGGTGGGCCGGCAGGTCGTGCATGTCGGAGACGGACTCCCACCGGGGGTCGCCCGCGGGCACGCACAGGATCTTGGCGTCGGGGCCGGCGTCGTCCTCCATCCAGAACACGCCGATGGGCCGGGCGGTGATCCAGCAGCCGGGGAAGGTCGGCTCGTCGAGCAGCACGAGGGCGTCGAGGGGGTCGCCGTCCTCGGACAGGGTGTCGGGTACGAAGCCGTAGTCGGCGGGGTAGGTCGTCGCGGTGAAGAGCCGGCGATCGAGGCGGAAGACGTGCCGCTCGTGGTCGTACTCGTACTTGTTGCGGCTGCCGCGGGGGATCTCGATGACCACGTCGATCTCTGTCGTCACCGGTCGATGATCCCCGAATCCCCAGGAGGCAGCCAATCTCGCAGGGTGTCACATCGGTCACGGCCCGCGAACAGGGCGCCGCACCGGCCGGCCAGGGGGCCCGCCGCCGGCGCGGCGGGCGACGTCAGCCTCGTGACTCCTCGATGCCCCGCTGGACGCCGGCGGTGAACTGGCTGAGGAAGTTGTAGACGTCGTCGGCCTTGCGCCGCTGCTCCGCGGTGCGGGGCGGCGGCGTGCCCGCGCCGCCGGCCGGTGCGGCCGGGGCTCCCTGCTGCTGGCCGCCCCGGCGCATGCGCAGGGGCTGGGTGGCGGGCATGTTGGCGCCGCGCACCCGCCGGGTGAGGCCGCCGGGCGTCGTCCCCGCGCCGGGGGCACCTCCGGACGCCGGTGCCGGCGGCTCCGGTGCCGGGCCCGGCGCCGCGCGGCCGGCGTCCGGCCACCCGGCGCCCTGCTGCGGCGCCGGCGAGGGCGTCCAGCCGCCGGGGTCGGTCGGCGGTGCGGCCTGCTGGTCGCGGCGGGGCA
>DATGPY010000007.1:0-14385 GCA_035304465.1 Acidimicrobiales bacterium
CGTCCACCTGGCCTTCCGGCGCGAGCCGCTGGCCCTGCGCTACGGCGAGAACCCCCACCAGCGGGCCGCGCTCTACCGGGCGACCGCCGGCACGGGCACGGGCGCCGCCGCCGGCACGCCGGCCGAGCCGTGGTGGGCGACCATGACCCAGCACGGTGGGCTCGCGCTCAGCTACCTCAACCTCTACGACGCCGACGCCGCCTGGCTGCAGGTGCACGACCTGGCCCGCCACTTCGGGCGGCCGGCCGCGGTCATCGTCAAGCACGCCAACCCCTGCGGCGCGGCGGTGGCCGACACCCTGGCCGACGCCTACCAGCGGGCCTACGAGTGCGACGAGCGCTCGGCGTTCGGCGGCATCGTGGCGCTCAGCGAGCCGGTCGACCCGGCGACGGTCGAGCGCATGGTCGCCGCGGCGCAGGCCGACGTCGTCATCGCCCCCGGCTACGCACCCGGCGCCGTCGAGGCGTTGGCGGCCAAGCGCAAGAACACCCGGGTGCTGGAGGCGGCCCCGCCCACGCCGGACACCTGGCACCTGCGGCCGATCACCGGCGGGCTCCTGCTGCAGGACCCGCACGGCTTCGTCGCCGGCCGCGACCGGTGGCGGGTGGTCACCGCCCGCCGGCCCACCGAGGCCGAGCTGGCCGACGCCGAGCTGGCCTGGCGGGTCTGCGGCTGGGTGCGCTCCAACGCGATCGTCCTGGCCAAGGACGGTGTGGCCTGGGGCATCGGCGCCGGCCAGCAGAACCGGGTCGAGTCGGGGCAGCTGGCCGCGGCCAAGGCGGCCGGCCGGGCCGCCGGCGGCGCCTGCGCCAGCGACGCCTTCTACCCCTTCCCGGACGGCATCGAGGCGGCGGCCGAGGCCGGCGTGGCCGTGGTCATCCAGCCCGGCGGCTCGGTGCGCGACGAGGTCAACATCGCCCGGGCCGACGAGCTGGGCCTGGCGATGGTGTTCACCGGGGAGCGGCACTTCCTCCACTGAGCCGGCGCCCGGCCGCCCACCCCGACCGGGCCTCGTCCCGGCGGGCAGAATGGGTGGGTGACCGCACAGCTGCTCGCCGGAGGACCCGTCGCCGAGGCCGTCCTGGCCGACGTCGCCACCCGCGTCACGGCCCTGCGGGACGCGGGCCGGCGGGTCGGCCTGGGCACCATCCTGGTCGGCGACGACCCGGCCTCGGCCGGCTACGTCCGCAAGAAGCACGAGGCCTGCGAGCGGGTCGGCATCGACAGCCACCACATCGACGTCCCGGCCGACGGCACGCAGGCCGACCTGCTGGCCGCGGTCGAGCGGTTCAACCGGGACCCGGCGGTCGACGCCTTCCTCATCCAGTACCCGACGCCGCCGCAGTTCGACTTCAACGCTGCCCTGGCGGCGATGGACCCGGCCAAGGACGCCGACGGGCTGCACCCCGTCAGCCTGGGCAAGCTCGTCCTGCAGGAGGAGGGCCCGGTGCCGGCCACGCCGGCGGGCATCCGGGAGATGTTCCTGCACTACGGCATCGAGGTGGCGGGCCGGCACGTCGTGGTGATCGGGCGGGGGCCGACCCTCGGCCGGCCGCTGGCCCTGCTGCTGTCGTCCAAGCGCCCCGGCGCGAACGCCGCGGTCACGGTCGTGCACACCGGCGTCCCCGACATGGCCGCCTACACCCGCGAGGCCGACATCCTCGTCGCCGCGGTCGGCTCGCCGTCCATCGTCACGCCCGACATGGTCCGCCCGGGCGCGGTCGTGGTCAGCGGTGGGGTCAGCTGGGAGGGCCGCCGGCTGCTGCCCGACGTCGACGAGTCGGTCGCGGAGGTGGCCTCGTGGATCACGCCCCGGCTCGGTGGGGTCGGTCCCACGACGGTGGCGCTGCTGCTGCGGAACACGGTCGAGGCTGCCGAGCGCGCGGCCAAGGGCTAACCTCGTCGCACTCGGGCCGACATGGGTGGTGCTGCTGCACTCGGCCTGATGGCACAACGTCGCACGCGTCGCTGTCATCGAGGAGTGACCCATGACCTCCGAGCCCACCCGCGCCCGCCGCATCCGTGACCTGCTCGCCGCCGGCCGGACCCTGAGCTTCGAGTTCTTCCCGCCGCGCACCGACGAGGCCGAGCGGCAGCTGGAGAAGGCCCTCCACGAGCTGGCACCGCTGCGCCCCTCGTTCGTGTCGGTCACCTACGGCGCGGGCGGCTCGACGCGGGACCGGACCCGCGACAGCGTCGTCGACATCTGCGCCACGCAGCCGTTCCCGGCGATGGCCCACCTGACCTGCACCGGTCACACCCGGGACGAGATCACCGCCCTGCTCGACGACTACGCGGCCCACGGGGTGTGCAACATCCTGGCGCTGGCCGGCGACCCGCCGGCCGACGGCAGCGACCCGGGCGGCGACTTCACCTACGCCATCGAGCTGGTCGAGCTGGTCCGGGACCACCCGGGCGACTTCTCGGTCGGGGTGGCCGCCCACCCCGAGCTGCACCCCCGCTCGAACGGCGACCGCGAGGCCGACCGCCGCCACCTGGCCGAGAAGCTGTCGCTGGCCGACTTCGCCATCACCCAGTTCTTCTTCGACGTCGACGACTACCTGCGGATGCTCGACGAGCTGGCGGCGCTCGGCTGCACCAAGCCGGTGCTGCCGGGGGTCATGCCCCCGGGCGCGGCGTCGCTGTCGGGGCTCAAGCGCATGGCGGCCATGAACGGGTCGGCCATCCCGGCCGATCTGCTCGCCCGGCTCGAGGCGGTGGCCGACGACCAGGCGGCCCTGCGGGACATCGGCGTCGAGGTGGCCACCGACCTGTGCCGGCGTTTGCTCGACGCCGGCGCCCCCGGGCTGCACCTCTACGCGCTCAACCGGTCCGAGTCGGTGCTGCGCATCGTCGAGGCGCTGGGCTTGGCGCCGGCCGACCGCGCCTGAGGCGGGGGATCGCGCGGGCGGCGCGCGGCGCTGGCTACCCTCGGCGGGCGCCGTCCCGGGGCGGCAGCCCCGCCCGATCGTCGGGCCGGGCTCGGCAACGAGAGGGTCAGGTGGCAGAGGGCAACGGCCGCAGGCGCACACCCACGGCGACGTCGGCGTTCGGCGTCTCCCGGCGCGAGAACCACGACTCGGCCGCGTTCTACCGGCGGTTCTCGCCGCCGGTCCTGTCCGACGACGACCGGGTCGAGCCGGCCGACGTCGTCGACGAGATCTTCGTCGGCGACGCCCGGTCGATGGGCCAGGTCCCGTCGTCGTCGGTGGCCCTGGTCGTGACCTCGCCCCCGTACTTCGCCGGCAAGCAGTACGAGGAGGAGCTCGGCCGCGACGGCATCCCGGCGTCGTACACCGAGTACCTGACGCTGCTGGAGGACGTCTTCCGCGAGTGCGTCCGCACGCTCGAGCCCGGCGGCCGCATCGCGGTCAACGTCGCCAACCTCGGCCGCAAGCCCTACCGGTCGCTGTCCGCCGACGTCATCGAGATCCTGCAGGACCGGCTCGGCCTGCTGCTGCGGGGCGAGGTCGTGTGGCGCAAGGCCCGCGGCGCCGGCGGCAACTGCGCCTGGGGGTCGTTCCGCAGCCCGGCCAACCCGGTGCTGCGCGACCTCACCGAGCGGGTGGTCGTCGCCTCGAAGGGCCGCTTCGACCGGGCCGTCCCCCGCCCCGTCCGCGAGCGCCGGGGCCTTCCCCACCGGGTGACGACGACGGCGGACGAGTTCATGGAGGCGACGCTCGACGTGTGGGACCTGGCACCCGAGAGCGCCACCCGGGTGGGCCACCCGGCGCCGTTCCCGGTCGAGCTGCCGCAGCGGTTCATCGAGCTCTACACCTACGAGGGCGACGTCGTCCTCGACCCGTTCATGGGGGTGGGGTCGACCGCGGTGGCCGCGGTGCGCACCGGGCGCCGCTTCCTCGGCTACGACACCGACGCCGGCTACGTCGAGGCGGCCCGCCGCCGGGTGGCGGCGGAGCAGGAGCGGGTGCGCGCCGCCGGCGGGCCGGCGGGCTTCGCCGGGGACCGGGCGGTCGGTCGGGCGGCCGCACTGCTGCGGGCGGCGGGGTTCGCCGTCGACGACCGGCCCCGGCGCCGGCCCGGCGGGCTGGAGCCGGCGCTCGTGGCCACGGACGCCGCCGGGCACACGTGGCTCGTCGAGGTGGTCGGCGCGTTCACGATCGCCCGGCCGGGACTCCGGCGCACGGAGGTGCTGGAGCGCACGCTGGGCCGGGCTGCGCGGCTGTCGTCGTTCGGCGAGCGGCGCCTGCTGGTGCTGGCCACGGACATGCCGCCCCGGCGGTCGGCCGGGGCCCGGGCCCTGGCGGGCGCCCGCGGCCGGTTGCTGGTCGACGTCCTGCCCGTCGACGTCGTCGAGGGGCCGGTCGCCACCGCGGTGGCCGAGCGGCTGCGCGCCTACGCCGCGGGGCCCTCGGGCCCCGGCGGACCCGGCTCGCCGCCGGAGCCGGTCGGCGACCTCGTCACCGTCGACTGAGCGCCGGGCGCGCCGGAGCCCCGGCCGGGCCGGGGCTCCGCAGGCGACCGTGGGCGAGGTGCGCCGTCAGGCGGCCATCGCCTTCTGCAGGTTGGTGTCGATGGCGTCGAGGAACTCCTCGGTGGTCAGCCACGGCGTGTCGCCGCCGACCAGCAGCGCCAGGTCCTTGGTCATCTGGCCGCCCTCGACGGTCGAGATGCACACCTGCTCGAGCGTCTTGGCGAACCGCTCCAGCTCGGCGTTGCCGTCGAGCTTGGCCCGGAAGGCCAGGCCCCGGGTCCAGGCGAAGATCGAGGCGATCGGGTTCGTCGAGGTCTTCTCGCCCCGCTGGTGCAGCCGGTAGTGGCGGGTCACGGTGCCGTGGGCGGCCTCGGCCTCGCAGGTCTTGCCGTCCGGGGTGAGCAGGACGGAGGTCATGAGGCCGAGCGAGCCGAAGCCCTGGGCCACGACGTCGGACTGAACGTCGCCGTCGTAGTTCTTGCAGGCCCAGACGTAGCCGCCCTCCCACTTCAGGGCCTGGGCGACCATGTCGTCGATCAGCCGGTGCTCGTAGGTGAGCCCGCGGGCCTCGAACTCCTCCTTGAACTCGTTCTCGTAGACCTCCTGGAAGATGTCCTTGAAGCGCCCGTCGTAGGCCTTGAGGATCGTGTTCTTCGTCGACAGGTAGACGGGGTAGTTGCGCTCGAGGCCGTAGCGGAACGACGCCCGGGCGAAGTCCCGGATCGAGTCGTCGAAGTTGTACATGCCCATGGCGACGCCGCTGCCGCTGTAGCGGGCGACCTCGAACTCCATCGGCTCGCCGCCGTCGTCCGGCGTGTAGGTGACGGTGAGCGTGCCGGGGCCGGGCACGACGAAGTCGGTGGCCTTGTACTGGTCGCCGTGGGCGTGACGGCCGATGACGATCGGCTTGGTCCAGTTCTTGACCAGCCGCGGGACGTTCTTGCAGATGATCGGCTCGCGGAAGACGACGCCGCCGAGGATGTTCCGGATCGTCCCGTTGGGCGACCGCCACATCTTCTTCAGCCCGAACTCCTCGACGCGTGCCTCGTCGGGCGTGATCGTGGCGCACTTGACGCCCACGCCGTACTGCTTGATGGCGTGGGCGGCGTCGACCGTGATCTGGTCCTCGGTCTCGTCGCGCTTCTGGATCGACAGGTCGTAGTACTTCAGGTCGATGTCGAGGTACGGCAGGATCAGCTTGTCCTTGATGAACTTCCAGATGACCCGCGTCATCTCGTCGCCGTCGAGCTCGACGACCGGGTTGTCGACCTTGATCTTGGGCATGGGCGGACCTCTCCCGGGGTGTGGAGGCAACTGTCGGCCGGGGCGCGTGCCGGAGGTGCCCCGGCGGCGGCACTTGTATCAGACTTGTACAGTCTAGAGGAACGGGCGGGCCACCGCGCGGTCCGGCGCCCTCGCCCTCGCGCCGCCCTCACGTTACGGTCTGCGATGGCCGTTCCACGGGCCCGCCCCGCCACGGGAGCCGGGCGGCAGGGCGCCGGCGGGCCGCACCCGGTCCCACGACCGGCCAGCGCGATGACGACAGCACGCACGACGAGGCCGCGGAGGCGACGGTGAGCGCCGGGCAGCAGGTCGGGCCCTATCGCCTGGTCGAGCGCCTCGGGCGGGGCGGCATGGGCGAGGTCTGGCTGGCCGAGGACCCCGTCGGCGCCGCCGGCGGCACGCCGCGGCGGGTGGCGGTCAAGCTCGTCGACCCGGCGCTGGTCGTCGACGAGCGGGCGATGGCCCGCTTCGTCCGCGAGGTCGACGCCGCCCGCCGCATCGACTCGCCGCGCGTCGCCCGGGTGCTCGACGCGGACGTCGCCGCGGCCCGGCCCTGGCTGGCCTCCACCTACGTGGCCGGCCCGACGCTCGAGGCCCACGTCTCCCGGCACGGCCCGCTGGCCACCGGCGCCCTGCGGGTGCTGGGCACCGCGCTGGCCGAGGCGCTGGTGGCGATCCACGGTGCCGGGGTCGTGCACCGCGACCTCAACCCCCGCAACGTCGTGCTCGGTCCCGACGGGCCCTGCGTCGTCGACTTCGGCATCGCCTGGTACGACGGCGCCGAGCCGATCACGCGGACGGGCGCCTGGGTGGGCACGCCGGCGTGGATGCCGCCCGAGCGCCTCGCCGGCGACGCGGTCAGCCCCGCCGGCGACGTCTGGTCGTGGGGCGCGGTCATGGCCTACGCCGCCACCGGCCGGGTCCCGGCCGCCGGGCCGACGGCCGAGGCCTCGGCGGCCCGGGCGGCGAGCGGCGACCTCGACCTGGACGGCGTGCCCGACTGGCTCGCCCCGACGGTGCGGGCGGCGCTCGCGCCCCGGCCGGGGGACCGGCCCTCCGCCACCGACCTGCTGGCGATCATGCGCGCCCCGGGCTCCCGGCCGCCCGGCCGCGCCGAGGGCGCCGCCGAGGAGGTGACGCTGGCCGGGACGATCGCCACCACCGCCGCGGGGGGCGGGCCGACCCGCACCCGACCGCGCGACGGCACCCCGACGGCCGTCGCCGTCCCCCGCGCCGGCGCCCGGCGGGCGCTGCGCTGGCTGGTCGGCCCTGCCGTCGTCGCCGCCGCGGCCGCTGTCGGCGCCGTCGCACCGCTGCTGGCCACGATCATCCTCGCCGTCGTGCTCGTCCTGGTGGCCATCGCGCTCCGGCTGGCGACGTCGACGGGGCCGGCCGGCGCCCGCCCCCTCCTGCCCGCCTGGTCGTTCGCCCTCGCCGCGCCGGTCGCGGTGGGCGTCGGCGTCGCCCAGCTGGTCGGCCCGGTGGGCGGGGCGGTCGCCGTGCTGGTGCTGCTCGTCGTCTTCCTGCTGCTCGGCGGCGAGCTGGGCTGAGGGCCGCCGCGCCGCCTTGCCGGCCTCCGTGGCCGGCGGCGAGCATCCCGTCGTGCGCGCCCTCGTCGAGGATCCCGACGACCCCCGGATCGCCGACTTCGTGGGCCTGCGCGACCGCGAGCTGGCCGGGCCCCGGGTGCGGCGCCGGCGCGACCCCGCGAACGGCCTGTTCGTCGCCGAGGGCGACATCGTGGTCGAGCGGGCGCTGCGGGCCGGCTACCGGCTGCGGGCGGCGCTCGTCGACGCGACCCGCACCGCGCCGCTGCCGGCCGGCGTGCCCGACGACGCCCCGGTCTACGCGGCCACGCCGCCGGTGCTGCGGCGCATCACCGGCCTGGGTGTGCACCGGGGGATGCTGGCCACCTTCGAGCGCCGCCCCGTGCCCCCGCCCGAGGAGCTGCTGGCGGCGTCGCGCCGGGTCGTGGTGCTGGAGCGGGTCAGCAACCCGACGAACCTGGGCGTCATCGTCCGCTCGGCCGCCGGGCTGGGCATCGACGGCCTCCTGCTCGACCCCACCTGCACCGACCCGCTGTACCGGCGGGTGTCCCGGGTGGCGATGGGGGAGGGCTACGCGTTCCCGTGGTCGTGGCTGCCGGCGCTCCCCGAGGGCCTGGCGCCCGTGCGGGCGGCGGGGTTCCGGGTGCTGGCCATGACGCCCGATCCCGCGGCGACGCCGATCGACGAGGTCGCCGTGGGCGAGGCCGAGCGCGTCGCGTTGGTCTTCGGGGCCGAGGGGCCGGGCCTGTCGGCGGCGGCGCTGGCGGCGGCGGACGAGCGGGTGGGCATCCCGATGCGGGGCGGCGTCGACTCGCTGAACGTCGGGGTGGCGGCCGGCATCGCGTTCTGGGTGCTGGGACGGCGCATCCGAGCGGTCGAGTGAGCGCCCCCGGTGGGGGATGCCGCTGCGCCCCGCGTCGGTCGGCGCGCCGCCGTCCGCACGCTACGTTGTGATCACCGCACGCCGGGTAGGGCCGGGGTCGCGGGAGCGCCGGGGTCGAGGAGAGGAGTGCGTGGCCGCCAACGCTGGGAACACCGGGATGAAGGTCCTGGCCGGGATCGCGGGGTTCATGTTCCTGGTCTCGTGGCTGTCCGATCCCCCCGAGGGGGACCCCTGGGGCAGCGGCGCGGACGAGGCCGACGGCGCGGCGGTGGACGAGGCGACCGACGACCCCTGGGGTCGGTCCGCGGCGGCCGCCACCGGCGGCCGCGACCGGTCCGAGCCGACACTGCCCCCGGACGACCCGTGGACCCGGGGGTCACCCCGTCGCGGCGGCGGGGGCGACGGTGACCGCGGCGGGTCCGACCCGGCGGTGTGCGAGGGGACGGCCGCGTTCTCGACCGACGGTGGCGTGGTCCACCTGCCGGTGCGGGGCCCGGTCGTGTTCTTCCCCTCGCGCCGCTGCCGGCTCGACGTCCGCCACGAGGGCACGGCGGAGGCGGTGCTCGTCTTGCAGCACGCGCTGGTGGCCTGCAACGGCCAGCGCATCACCCTCGACGGCGTCTACGGCCCCGAGACGCGCGACGCGGTCGCGGCGGTGCAGGAGGCGGCCGGCGTGACGATCGACGGGGTGTACGGCCCGGAGACCCGCGAGGCGATGTCGTGGCCCGCGACGCCCAGCGACCCCGACGACCGCGACCAGGGGACGACCTGCGTCCCCGCCCCGTGACGCGGCCGCGCGGGACTCGCTAACGTCTGACACACCGTCAGAAACCGCGTCGGGGGGACGACATGCTCGATCTCATCATCCGGGGGGCCACGATCGTCGACGGCACCGGCGCGCCGGGGCGCCGGGGCGACGTCGGGGTGGCCGGCGGGCGCATCGCCGCCGTGGTCCACCGCGACGAGGAGCCCGCCGGCCTCGACGAGCCCGCCGCCGAGCAGCTCGACGCCGACGGCCTGGTCGTGTGCCCGGGCTTCGTCGACCCCCACACCCACTACGACGCGCAGCTCTTCTGGGACCCGCTGGCGTCCCCGTCGAACGTCCACGGGGTCACCACGATCATCGCCGGCAACTGCGGCTTCACCCTCGCGCCCCTGCGCGCCGACGACGCCGACTACCTGCGCCGGATGATGGCGAAGGTCGAGGGGATGCCGCTGGCGGCGCTGGAGAAGGGCCTCGACTGGTCGTGGGAGACCTTCGAGGAGTACCTCGACCGGCTCGACGGCCGCATCGGCGTCAACGCCGGGTTCATGGTCGGCCACTGCGCGCTCCGCCGCTACGTCATGGGGGAGGACGCGATCGGCAACGAGGCCTCGCCGGAGCAGGTCGCCGCCATGGTCGACCTGCTCCACCGGTCCATCGAGGCCGGCGGCCTCGGCTTCTCCACCACGCTGTCGTCGACCCACTCCGACGGCGACGGCAACCCGGTCGCCTCCCGGCACGCGGGCCGCGACGAGCTGCTGGCCCTGTGCGCCGCGGTGGGCGAGCACGAGGGCACGTTCCTCGAGGGGGCCTTCGAGGGCGGGCTCGACCGGTTCTCCGACGAGGAGATCGAGCTGATCGCCGCCATGTCGGCCGCCGCCGGGCGGTCGATCAACTGGAACGTCCTGACCGTCGACTCGTCGGTCCCCGACCGGGTGCCCCGCCAGCTCGCCGCCGCCGACCGCGCCGCCGAGCTCGGCGGCCGGGTCGTCGCCCTCACCATGCCGGTGCTCGTGCCGATGAACATGAGCTTCGGCTCGTTCTGCGCCCTGTGGCTCATGCCCGGCTGGGGGGACGTCATGCGGCTGCCGCTGGAGGAGAAGAAGCGGGCGCTGGCCGACCCCGAGGTGCGCCGGAGGCTCGTCGAGGGCTCCCGCAGCGAGGAGGCCGGCGTGTTCCGGCGCCTGGCCGGGTGGGACCGCTACGTCATCGGCGACACGTTCTCCGCCGCCAACGAGGGCCTGACCGGGCGCGTCGTCGGCGAGCTCGCCGCCGAGCAGGGGCGGGACCCGTTCGACGTGCTGGTCGACGTCGTCACCGCCGACGACTTCCGCACCGTGCTCTGGCCGATGCCGACCGACAACGACGAGGAGTCGTGGCGGATGCGCAAGGACGTGTGGGACGACCCCCGGGTCATGCTCGGCGGCTCGGACGCCGGCGCCCACCTCGACCGCATGTGCGGCTCGTCGTACACGACCCGGTTCCTCGCCGACTGCCTGCGGGGCCGCCGTCTCGTGCCCCTGGAGCGGGCCGTCCAGATGATGACGCAGGCACCGGCCGAGCTGTTCGGCCTCGCCGGGCGGGGCACCATCGCCCCCGGCAACCACGCCGACCTCGTCGTGTTCGACCCCGAGACCGTCGGCGCCGAGCACGCCCGCCTCGTCGAGGACCTGCCGGGCGGCACCGCCCGCCTGACCGCCGGGGCCGAGGGCGTCGTGCGGGTCTACGTGGGCGGTGTCGCCACCGTGGTCGACAACGCGGCCACCGGCGCCACGCCGGGCCGCATCCTGCGCTCCGGGCGCGACACGGTCACCGTGCCGACCCGGTGAACCGGCCGGCGGCGCGCCAGACTGCGACCATGACAACGGTCACGCGGCCCGCCGCCCCCACGCCCGACCCCGCAGCCGTCATGGGCGACGCCGCCGCCCTGCTCGACGAGGTCGTCGCCCTGCGCCGCGACCTGCACCGCCGGCCCGAGCTCGGGCTGCACCTGCCCCGGACCCAGGCCCGGGTGCTCGAGGCGCTCGACGGCCTGCCGCTCACCGTGCGCACCGGCGATCGGCTGAGCTCGATCGTCGCCGACCTCGACGGCGACCGGCCCGGGCCGACGGTTCTGCTGCGGGGCGACATGGACGCGCTGCCGGTCACCGAGGACACCGGCCTCGACTACGCCTCCGAGGTGCCCGGCGCCATGCACGCCTGCGGCCACGACCTCCACACCGCCATGCTCGCCGGCGCGGCCCGCCTGCTCGCCGCCCGGCGCCACGAGATCGCGGGGCGGGTCCGGTTCCTGTTCCAGCCGGGCGAGGAGGGCCAGGGCGGGGCCGCGCTCGCCATCGAGGAGGGCGCCCTCGACGCCACCGACGGCGCCGAGCCGGTGTCGTGGGCCTTCGCCGTCCACCAGAGCCCGTCGTTCCCGAGCGGCATGGTGGCCACCCGGCCCGGGGCGATCATGGCCTCGGCGGACGAGTTCCACGTGATGCTCCGGGGCCGGGGTGGGCACGCGTCGATGCCCCACCTGGCCAACGACCCGGTGCCGGTGGCGTGCGAGGTGGTGCAGGCGATCCAGACCTGGGTGACCCGGCGGGTCGACGCGTTCGAGCCGGCGGTCGTGACCGTCGGGCGCATCCAAGCGGGCACGACGACCAACGTGATCCCCGAGACGGCTCGGCTCGACGGCACCGTCCGGGCGGTCGCGCCCCGGACCCGGGACGCGGCCCTCGCCGCGCTCCGCCGGATCGCCGAGGGCGTGGCCGCCGCCCACGAGATGGCGGCCGAGGTCGAGGTCGTCGAGGGCTACCCGGTGACGGTCAACGACGAGGCGGCCGCGGCCGAGGTCGTCGAGGTGGCCCGGGCGCTCGTCGGCGACGCCACCCTCGTCCTGCCGTCGCCGGTCATGGGCGCCGAGGACTTCTCCTACGTCCTCGAGCAGGTCCCCGGGGCGATGGCGTTCCTCGGCACCCGGCCGCCCGGGGTGCGGGCCCGCGACGTGGCCCCCAACCACTCCAACCGGATGGTCGTCGACGAGTCGGCCATGGCCACCGGTGTCGCCCTCTACGCGCTGGTGGCGCTGCGGCGCACCGCCGGCGAGGGGACGGCGGCCGCCTAGCCCGCGCCGCCCTCCGGCGTGTCGGCGCCGTCCCCGGCGTCCGCCCGCGCCGCCTCGGCGGCGTGCTTCAGCCGGTCGAGGGTCTGGCGCATGCCGGCGCGCAGCTCCTCGGCGTGGTTGTCGGCCCCGCCGACCAGCGGGCCGACCAGGCGGATGAGCCGGTGGCGGGCCCGGGTGAGGTCGCGCACCTCGGTCACCCGGGTGCCGTCGCCGTCGCGCTCGAAGCGGTAGCTCCAGCGGACGCCGGTCTCGCGGGTGCGGAAGGTGAGCTCGCGGCCGCGGTCGGCCACCTCGACGACGTTGGTCGTGACCCAGCGCAGCCAGCCCCGGCGGTTGAAGCCGACGAAGCGGGCGCCGACGACCGGCTCGCGCCGGCGGCCGATCCAGCGGCAGGAGTAGCACTCGGGGCTCCACTCGCCCATGCGGGTGACGTCGGCGACCATGTCCCACACCTGCTCCGGTGGGGCGGCGATGGTGACCGAGACGCTGTCGATCTGCGGATCGGTGGAGCCCGGGGCGGTCATCGGCAGCGGACGCTAGTGCGATCGCCCGGTGGGCTCACGCCCGCGCCCCTTGACCGCGCGGTCAGGATGGGGTCTAACGTCCCTGGCAGCGACGTCGACAGAGGGGAAGGCGCAGTGACGACCTACGACAGGATCTACATCGACGGGGCGTGGGTGCCGTCCGAGGGGTCGGGCACCATCGAGGTCCACGACTCGACCGACGGCCAGGTCTTTGCCACCGTCCCCGAGGGCACGGCGGCCGACGTCGACAAGGCGGTCGCCGCGGCCCAGGCGGCGTTCGCGACCTGGTCGACGACCACGCCGGAGGAGCGGGCCAAGGCGCTGACCCGCATCGGCGAGGGCCTCGCCGCCCGCATGGACGAGATCGCCACGGTCATCACCCGCGAGGCGGGCATGCCCAAGTGGCTGAGCCAGATCGTCCAGGTCGGGCTGCCGATCAACTCGTTCAACACCGCGGCCGGCCTGGCCGAGAGCTTCGAGTACGAGGAGACGATCGGCAACAGCCTCGTGGTGCGCGAGCCGGTCGGCGTCGTCGGCGCCATCACGCCGTGGAACTACCCGCTGCACCAGATCGCCGCCAAGGTGGCCTACGCCATCGCGGCCGGCTGCACGGTGGTGCTCAAGCCCAGCGAGGTCGCACCCGTCGACGCCTTCATCCTCGCCGAGGTGATCCACGACGCGGGCCTCCCGGCCGGCGTGTTCAACATGGTGAGCGGCACCGGGGCCGAGGTCGGCGAGGCCATCGCCGCCCACCCGGGCATCGACATGGTGTCGTTCACCGGCTCGACCCGGGCCGGCAAGCGGGTGGCCGAGGTGGCGGCCAAGACGCTCAAGCGGGTCGCGCTCGAGCTCGGCGGCAAGTCGGCCAACGTGCTGCTCGACGACCTCGACGACGAGGGCTTCGAGAAGGCGGTCCGCGACGGCGTCGGCAAGTGCTACCTGAACTCGGGCCAGACCTGCACGGCCCTCACCCGCATGCTGGTCCCGCAGGACCGCATGGCCGACGCCGAGCGCATCGCGGCCGACGAGGTCGCCGCCAAGTTCCAGCCGCGGAACCCGTTCGCCGAGGGCGCCATGCTCGGCCCGCTGGCCAGCAGGGCGCAGGTCGAGCGGGTGACGAACTACATCCGCACGGGCATCGAGGAGGGCGCCAAGCTCGTCGTCGGCGGCCCCGAGCTGCCCCAGGGGGACGACCTCGAGGGCGGCTACTACGTGCAGCCGACGGTCTTCTCCGAGGTCCGCAACGACATGACCATCGCCCAGGAGGAGATCTTCGGGCCGGTCCTGTCGATCATCGGCTACCAGGACGAGGACGACGCCGCCCGAATCGCCAACGACACGGTCTACGGCCTGGCCGGCGGCGTGTGGAGCGCCGACCCGGAGCGGGCCAAGGCCTTCGCCCGCCGGATCCGCACCGGCCAGATCGAGGTCAACGGCGGGGCCTTCAACCCGAACGCGCCCTTCGGCGGCTACAAGAACAGCGGCTACGGGCGCGAGTACGGCAAGTACGGCTTCGAAGAGTTCCTCGAGGTCAAGTCCATGCAGCTCTGAGCCGGCAGGCTCGCGGGACGACCACCGGGGGAGCGCCCGTGCGGCGCTCCCCTGCCGCGCCCGGGCACGTTGGGCGGCCCGCGGGGCCACAACTAGTGTCGGCCCACGGTCACCCGCCGGGGTCGATCGCACGCGCCCGACCCCCGACCCGAGGAGTTCCCCATGACAGATCCCGTTCGCGTCGCTGTCACCGGGGCGGCCGGCCAGATCGGCTACGCCCTCCTGTTCCGCATCGCCAGCGGTCAGATGCTGGGCGAGGACCAGCCCGTGCGCCTGCAGCTCCTCGAGA
>DATGPY010000008.1:0-18541 GCA_035304465.1 Acidimicrobiales bacterium
GGCACGTTGAACGTCGTGCTGCCGTCACCGGGGCCGAAGCGGGTGCCGATGACCGCGAACAGCCGGGCGTAGGTCGTCCGGCTGACTGCGGCGCCGTTGCACCACAAGAACCCCGGCGGCAGGGTCTCGCCGGCGTAGGGCATGACCATCCCGGTCAGCATCCCGTGACCCTCCGTGTCGTCGAGCGTGAGCGTCGCCTCCACCGTCACCTCGTCGCCGGCGTCTTCGACCACGATCGGACCCGGCAGTTCTTCGAACCACAGCAGCCGGCCGTCGCTCCGGGTGACGTAGTAACCCCACACCGTCTCCGGGTCGCCCGACGTCAGCCGGGCGAAGGTGCGGGGTGCGTGGACGGCGGCTGTCGGGCTGCCGACCTCGATCGTCCAGCCTGCGGGGTTGAGCGCGGCGGGCTGGTACCCAGGCCAGGCGGCCTCGTCGAAGTCGCTGGCGTCGAGGGCGTCGATCTGGTCGGGCGTGCGACCCTCGGTGACCCGCTTGGTGAACAGCCGGAGCGTCATCGGCTGGGCGACGACCGCCTCCAGGACGGCGGTCTCGCCCGCGTTCACGACGATGAGGCTCATGCCGCCACCCCCCTGAGCGCGCCTCGGTCGACGGCGTCCCGGATCACCCGGATCAGGTCGCGCTCCGACAGGACCGACCCGGTGACGTTGATAGGTCCGACGTGGACTCCTGCCCCACCGGGCCCGGGGCCGCCAGCGCTGCCAGCGCCGAGGGCGGGCGGGCGCACCGCCGGCACGGTGCCGGCCGCCGAGGCGATCGCCCGCTCCATCGGCACGACCCGACCGTCACGGGCCGGGATGAGGTAGGTGCGCGACCCCTCGACGAGCAACTCGGGCGCGCCCTGCTCGACGACCTCGTAGAGACGGCCGGCGGCGACTGGGCCGCCGTAGGCGCGGCCCTCGCGCCCGGCGACCCGGCGGGCGACCGCCTGGAGCACCGACCACCCGCCGGCACGCAGGTTGACCGTCACGTTCGCGACGGCGCCGTCGAGCAGGTCGACGAGCCCCTTGACGCGGCGCAGACCGGCGCTCGCCCAGTCCTGGAACGTCGCCCGGGTCTCGACCACACGGTCGATCTCACCCAGGAGCTGGTCGTAGCGGCTGACGTCGACGCCGGCCTCTCTAAACCGGTCGATGACCCGGCCGAGTTCGGCGCGGTCCTCGGCCCACTGCGCCCGGAGTTCCTCGCTGGTCGCCCCCGACTCGACCATCGCGGAGATGGTGTCGTGGGTGGCGGCGAACAGCTCCGAGAGCATCTCGTGGTTGCGGCGACCGGCCTCGGTGTGCAGGTCCAGCGAGTAGGCGGCGGCGCCGTACTGCGCCTCCATCTCCTGGAAGTGCTCGTCGAGGCCGTCGACCAGCTCCTGCTGCTTCGCCATCGCGTCCTCGGCGGCGAAGTACCGGTTGTGGAGCTGCTGGAGGACGCCGTCGACGTCACGGATGGCGTCGGCGTACTTGGCGAATCGCCGCTCGGCGGCCTCCATCTGGTTGTTCATCCGCTCCTGGTCCTCGGCCGCCTGCTGGGTCGCGCGGCGATGCCGCTCCAGCTTCCCCTCCATCTCGGCGATCACGTCGCCGGCCGCGCCGGCCGCACGGGCGTGCTCAATCCACCGCTCGGCGGCGAGTTCGTTCGTCGCCAACAACTCGTCGAACACGCCCATCAGGCTGCGTCGAGAGCGGAAGAAGGGCACTTCTCGAGCGATCTGGGTCATCCGCTCGAAGTTCTCGCCCATCGCGACGAAGGTCTGGGCGGTCTCCTGCCAGTTGCGGCGCCGGTTCTCTTCATCCAGCGCCCGGAGCCCCTCGACGAGACCGATGATCATCCCGGCGGCGCCGACACCGCCGCCGATGCGGGCGATCCGGCCGAAACCGCCCTCGAGGCTCCGGAGGCGGTTGATGAAGTCGCTCACCTTCGGAGCGGCGAGCATGAGCGCGGTCCCGAACGCTCCGACGCCGACGGCGGCGGTGGTCCAGCCCGAGTCGAGCACGCCGGTCAGCACCGAGCCGAGCGAGGTCAGGACGGGCAGGAGACGTTGGCCGATCTTCGCCTGGAGGTTCTCCCACTGCGCGGCGAGGATCTGCGCACGGCCGGCGGCGGTGTCGGCCTCGCGGGCGAACTGCCCCTGCGCGTCGGCCGACTGCTCCGTGATGAGCGCGAGGGTCGCCTGCGCCTTAGCCCAGGCGTCGACGCTAGAGACCGACTCGGCCAGGCCCATCTCGACGGCCTTCGCGTTGACGGCGTTCTGGTGGAGCAGGAGGCCGAACCGCTCGGCGGGGTCGGCCTCGCCGCGCAGGGCGGCGCCGAGCGCCTCAACGGCCTCGGTCGTCGAGCCGCCGTAGGTTGCGGCGAGGTCGGCGGCGATGTTGGTCAACCGGATCGACCAGTCGGCGGCGTCGGCCATGTCGAAGCCCATGTTCTTCAACTGGCCGCCGATGCGGCTCGTCGCCTCGCGGAACGCGCGCTCGGACATGCCGATGCTCGTCGCGGATCGCTGGGCGGCCTCGTCGATGACGTCGGCCCACTCGCCGAACACGGCTTCGGTGCCGCCGACGGCCTGCTCCAGTTCGGAGGCCGCCGAGATCGCGCCTCGGAAGAAGTCGCCGGTCTTGAACAGCGCGTAGCCCTCAATGATGCTGCGCGTCAGGCTGGACCAGGACTCCTGGACCTGGCGGGCCCCCTGCGTCCCGGCCTGCGCGGTGGCCTGCATGTCCTGCCGGGCGCGCTGCAACTGCTGGCTGAACCCCCGGTCGTCGAGCCGGAGGAAGCCGACGAGCTCACCGACGGTCAGCGCCACCGTCAATCACCCCGGGCGAGGCTCGTGAACCAGGTCTCGATGGCGTCCGGGTCTTCGATGCGGTTGACCCCCCTGCGGGCCGGCGACGTCAGGTGGAACATCGCATCGGGGGGCAGGCCTCGGACGAGCACGCAGAAGCGCCGCCAGGTCATCCGGTGGATCGCCTCCGTGAGCGGCTCGCCGTAGAACCGCTGCCAGTCCGCTTCGAGCGCCGCCCAGCGGGTGAGGACTGCGGGGAGGAGCCGCTCCCCTCCTGCTGGGCGGCTTCCGCTTCCCCCTCCTGGTCCCCACCGGGGCCCATGTAGAGGGGGACGATCACGGCGAGGACGTCGCGAAGCTGTTCGACGCTGATCCCGGCGCTGATCCACGCCTCGTAGACCTGCTCGGGCAGCAGCGCTTGGGCGAACGCGATGACCTCGGGGTCGGTCAGCTCACGGTCGCCGCCCTCCATGAGCCGGGCGCCGATCAGGATGGCGGCGGCCGGCACCTGGGCGTGCAGTGCCCACTCGCGGCCGAACGCCTTGACCCGGACGGGCTCGGGCGCGTCCTTCGACGTCGCCTCGGCCCAGGCGGCGTCGAAGTCGTAGTAGCGGCCCATGTCAGGCGGCGCTGATCGGGCCGCTGACCTCGATGACGACCTGCCAGGACGCCGGGTCGTCGTTGCCGCCGCCGAACAGGGTGACCTCGGCCGACGCCTCGAACGTCAGGACGTTCCCGCCGGGGCTCGTGATGCGGAACTGCTTGATGCTGCCGGGCCCGACCTCCTGGGCCCACGCCTCGACGGCCTCCTGGCCGGGGTCGCGGTCGCCGGTGTCGGGGTCCTCCTGCCGCTTGCCGCTCAGCGTGAACTGGTCGCCGCGGGAGGCGACCCAGTGGCGCAGCCGGCCGCCGTCCTCGAAGTGGCGGGTGTCGGCCCGGTTGGTCGTCGGCGTGTGGGAGAACGTGTCGATGCCCGCGATCGGCACCCAGTTCGGCGAGCCGTTGGTGCCGGTGTTCAGTTCGAACTTGAAGCCGCGGGCGGGGATCTCGGTGATGGCCATGTTCTCCTCCTTCAGACGGGCGCGTAGGGCGGCCGGTGACGGGTGGGATTGTGCACGCGCAGTCGGAAGTTCAGGGCCCACTCGTGTCGGCCTTGCTGGTCTTGGCCGAGGCCGACGGGCGTCGACTGCAACGGGGTGACGCTGTGCACGAGCGTCCTGGCGTCGCCGGCCGGGTCGAGCCAGACGTTGTCGAGGCCGGCGAGAACGTCGTAAATCTCCCGGGCCCGCTCCCAGCCGGGCCGCGGGTCGTGGCGGATCGACCGCACCCGCACTTGGACGAGGGGGATGTCGGTCGGCGCCAGGGTTGGCTGCTCGACCCCGCCGTAGGTGAACAGGGCGACGGCCCGGTCGGGGGTCGAGGGCATGTGCTCGACGAACACGTTGCCGCCGGGGCCGTCCTCGGCGAAGGTGAGCCCGACGATGTGGGCGGCGAGGTGGCGGGCGAGCGCGACGGTGAGCATCAGCCCAGCGCCCTCCTGATGACGTCGGCGATGTAGGCGCCGTAGGCGCTCGCCCGCTCGACCATCGTCAGCTCCAGCCACTTCGCCCGCCCCTTGCCGGGGTGGTGGAAGTGCAGCGACTCGTGCTGGATGACCGCGTAGGGGGTGTTGTAGGAGACCGCGCCGCGCAGCGCGCCGGTGTCGACGCTGGCAACGCCGGAGCGCTCCAGGTCGCCCCGGTCGTGCGGGACCGTCCGGTTCGCGTCGGTCAGGAGCGCTTCGGTGACGTCGCTGATCGCCTGGGCGGCGGCGGCCCGGACGCGGGCCTCGGCGGAGGGGTCGGGCGTGAAGTGGAACTCCAGGCGCATCAGCCCGCCCCCTCCCGGACGTCGACGAGGACGAGTTCGACCATCCAGACGCCGTAGAGATAGTAGTGGTCGAGCCGTTCGGCCACCTCGTAGGTCTGGCCGTCGACGACGACCCGATCCTCGGGCTGGACGGGGACGCCGGGCGCGACCCACGCGGTAGCGGCGGCGACGACGACCGACCCGTCGGGGCGGCGGAGCCGCCGGCGGCTGGGCTCAACACGGGCCCGGTAGGTGGCGGCCGACCCGTAGGCTGGTGCGCCGACGCCGGTGACGCCGTCCCGGCGTTCGACGGTGATCTCGTGGCGCAGCAGGGCGGGTGCGATCGCCACCATCACCACCACCCCTGCTCGACGCGGTGCCGCCAGGTGACGTCGGCGAGGTTCGCCGACGACGTGAGCCCGGCGGTGGCGATCAGCCGGGCGGCACGTGGGGCGAGGGACGGGGCCCGCCGCCCCTGGAAGCCGCCGATGCTGACGTGGTCGCCGGCGAGACCGTCGATGTCGTTCTCGGGCCCGACGAGGGCCCACTGCTCGACCTGGGCGCAGGCGGCGTCACGGAGCGCCTCGGCGACGGCGGGCTCGGTGGGCAGCCCGTCGGCGTCGACGCCGAACGGGACGGTGACGACCGCGTCGAGCAGTTCGGAGGCGCGGCGCAGGAGCCGCTCGACCTGCTCGTCTGGCAGGTCGGCGCCGGCGTCCGTCCAGGCGCGGTAGTCCTCGACCTTGGCGTACGGCGCCGGCATCAGCCCTCCCGAGGAGCGTCGCGGGGGTGCCGCCGCTGCGTGTCGCCGTCCGGGTCCGGGCGTCGAGCCCGCCGTCGTGGACGGTCGACGACCTCAGGCCCGCTCGCCGGCTGCTCGTTGACCTGCACGTCGGCCCGCACCTGCGCGCCGAGGTCGCCCGGCTCGACCGGCTCCTGGCCGGCCTCGAGCTGGGCGACCTCGGCGTCGGTGGCGGGCCGGCCGCCGAGCGGGCAGCCACCCCAGTAGGGGACGCCGGAGGGGAGCATCCACCAGCGGGCGGACTCGGCCATCGTCAGACCCTCAGCGCAGCGATCGACACGCCCTCGACCGGCGACACGTCGATGTAGACACGGCCGGGGTCGACGGCGCCGACCGGCCGGTCGAACACCCGCGGCGAGAACCGGCCGATGAGGCGCCGCTCGCCGGCCGGAACCTCGACGAACTGGTCGGCCACCGCGTAGCCGTCGACCTCGGCGGCCGTCTGGATGGTGACGGTGACCGCCTGGGGCCCGTCGTTGCGGACCTCCAGGATGACGTCGCCGCCGCCGTCGATGATGTGGCCGTCGGGGCCGGCCGGGGTCGCGGGGAGGGCGACCCCGGCCGGCTTGACGTCCACGGCGGGCACGTACGTCCTCGCCATCAGTCGGCGTCGGCCTCCCCGCCGGTGTCGGCGGCCTTGCGGGCGCGCCGGCGTGTCGGCACCGGCTCGATGTGGTAGCCGGCCTGCCGGAAGTAGCGGACCGCGGCGGGGTGCTCGGTCTCGTCGACCTCCGCCTGGCCGTCGACGAAGGTCACGCCGGCGACGACGCCGCTCCAGCCCTCGACCCGGGTGCGGACGGTCACGCGTGTCACTGCACCTTCACGCCCCGGAACACGGCGGCGGCCTTCGTGGCCTTGAGGGCCACCGCCACGGGCCCCATCTCGACCTCGCCCTTCTTCACGGCGCCGGCCTCGCCGAAGTCGGGCAGCCACGTGTTCACGAGCGGCTGCCCCGAGACCGACACGCCGTGGAAGCCGTCGAGACCGACACGGACAGCGTAGATGTCGGTCGTCCCGTCGGACGAGTCGATGGGGATGATCGGGTTGGCGGTGCCGGGCTTGTCGCCCAGGTCGACCAGCAGCGTCGAGCCGTAGAACTGGCGCACGATGGGCTGGCCCATCGGCCCGGTCAGGTTGTCCACCGGCCGCTCGACGTACTGGTTGGCCCGGCGGGCGATGGCGACGATCTTCGCGATGGCCCGGCTGTTGGCCATGATCATCGTCGCCGGTCCGTCGAGCAGCGACAGGAACGTGTCGAGGTGGTCGAGGGCCGAGTGGTAGCCGGCATCGAGGTTCGTCCAGTCCACGCCGCCGGGGTTGTACTCGGTGCTCGACCCGGTCAGGGCCTTGTTCAGCCCGTCGAAGCCGTTGGCGTCGACGGCCGTGTCGCCGTTGATGACCTCGTCGTTGAACTTCTGGGTGGTGGCGCGGATGAGCTGCTCCATCTGGAACGCCACCTCGGCGCCCGCGGCGACCTGCGCGAGCACCCGGTCGATCTCGAACGACCCGCCGAGCGGCTTCAGGTCGACGGTGTACCGCACCTTGGTCGCCTCGGCGGGCGTGTACTCGGTGTTGATGGCGCGGAACGCCGCGGCGCGTGGCGTCTCGACCCGGTGGTAGCCGTAGGTCAGCGTCGAGCCGCCGCCGGACGGGTTGACGGCGTCGTGGAACACGAGGTTGTCGACGAGCGCCGACGAGCGTCGGAACTCGTCGATGACCATCATGTCGAGGTCGTCCTGGGTGTTCAGGCGAGCCTGTGCGAGGGAGACGGGCATCGGGTACTCCGGTGAGAAGCGGTATCGGTGTCGTCGCCTGGGTCGGCGGTGCGCTGGTCCCCTGGCCTGACGGCCCCGTTTCACTCCCGTCGGAGGCCGGGCGGGTCACCCGGCGGAGAACCCCCGCCCCCGTGCTGGGGGCCCGTGATTAGCGTCCCGTCGGACGTGCTGGATCAGCCGGCGAGTCGTGCGGTGACGGCCTCCTCCAGCGTGCGGGCCTGGCTGCGGCCGGGCTGGCCGTTCATGTCGGCGCCCGAGGCGCCGTTGCGGGCCGGGCCGTTGGTGCGGATGAACTCGGGCCAGTCCTTCACGGCGGCGGCGACGGCGCGGGCGATGGCGTCCTCGTCGGGCTGGCCGTCGTTGGTGAGGTCGTCGAGGTCGCCGAGCTCGGCGACCCGCAGGAACCGGGCGACCCGGGCGGGGTCGACGCCGGCGCGGAGGGCGTGCCGCTCGGCGGCCACCTCGACCCGGGCCTGGAGGGCCTCGCGGCGGGCCTGCTCGGCGTCACGGCGGGCCTCTTCGCGCTCGGCGCGGGCCCGCTCGACCTCGCTCATCTGCTCGCGCTCGCGGGCCTCGCGCTGCTCCTGCTCCCAGGAGCGGCGGGCCCGGCTGATGCGCCGCTCGATCAGGGCGTCGAGTTCGGCCTGGGTCATGGTGACCCGCGGCTCGTCACGGCGGTCGCCGCCGTCGCCGCTGTCGCCGTCGGCACCGGCGCCGGCGCCGTCACCAGCAACGGTGGCGCCGGCGCCGGTGCTGGCGTGGGTGCCGCCGGCGGTGGCCCCGGACCCGCCGGCGGCGGTGCTGCCGTCGCTGCTGCTGTTGCTGCTGCTCGTGTCGCCAGAGCCGGCCGCGGGGTCGGTCTGGGCGCCCGCGACGACCGGCAGCACGGTCCCATCCGGCCAGACCCAGGAGCGCCGGGTCGGGTCGAGCGTCGGCAGCACGGCGAAGGTATCCATCGCCCGGGGATGATCCCCGCGGGGTGGGGCGCGCACCCCGGGGCAGGTCAGAGGCGGGCCCGCTCGCGCTCCGGTTCGCGGCGCAGCCCGTGGGTCCGGACGTGCTTGGCGAGGGCGGCCTCAA
Source organism: Acidimicrobiales bacterium (assembly GCA_035304465.1). Lineage (GTDB taxonomy): Bacteria > Actinomycetota > Acidimicrobiia > Acidimicrobiales > VFJN01 > ZC4RG19. Next base: position 8,300 of record DATGPY010000008.1, read on the forward strand.
CCTCGCGGGCCCGGGCCGCTGCGTAGCGCGCGGCCTCGGGGGTGATGGCGACGGCCTGGCGGCGTCGCCAGCGGCGCAGCCGCCGCTCCAGGGCCCGCTGCTGCTGGAGCGCCTCCCAGCCGGGCGGGTCCGCCGTCGCCGAGGGGACGCCGGTGAGGCCGACGACGTAAGCGGTCATGTTGTGCCGGCAGTTCGGGTGCTGCCAGCCCTGCGCCTGCGCCGTGGCCACCGTGGCGGCGACGACCGTGCCGTCTTCGAGCACGGTGCCGGGTGGTGTCGCGCCGGTGATCGACAGCACCCGGCCCTCCCACGGCCGGCACTTCGGGCACTCGCGGGGGTGGTCGGAGCAGATGACGAGGTCTCGGCCGGCGGCGACGAACCGGTCGAGCGTGCCGGCGATCTGCGCCCGGGCGGCCGCCGTCCGGACGGCCATCTCGGCGTAGGTCTCGATCTCCCAGCGGCGGCCGCGCCGGTCGATGAAACCGCGGATGCCCCTGTCGGCGAACGCGTCGAGCGCTGCCTGGATGGCCTCCTGGCGGGTGCGGGTGCCGACGACCATCGGGCCGGTCGCCTTGTAGACGACGTCGCGGTAGACGTCCAGCACTTCGCGGAGGATCTGCCCGTAGGTGGAGCGGACCCGGGTGACCGCCTCTGTGACCAGTTCGTTCACCGCCCGGACGTTGGTGGTGCCGAACCGGGCGGCGGAGCCTTCGATGGCCATCTCGGCGGCGCCGACCCGGACGCCTTCGTCCCACGCTTCGCGGATGACGTCGGCGATCGACCCCTCGCCGACGCTGGCCAGCCGGTCGATGATGGCCTGCACCCGGGCCCGCAGCCGCCAGACCTCGACCAGCTTGCGGGTCTCCCAGCCGGGCTCGGAGGCGCCGGAGGCGAGGGTGCGGGCGACGACGCGGAGCATGTCGTCCACGGCGGCGCCGTAGACGTCGGCGACCTCCTTCGCCAGCAGGAGCGCCAGGGTCGGGTCGGCCTCGGCGGGCATCAGGGCGCGCCGCCGGTCGGGTCCTCGACGATGGCGCCGTCCTCCCGGAGGATGCGCTCGACCTCGGCGGCCAACTCGTCGCCCTCCAGGTCGGGGCGGACCATCCGCACCAGCGTCTCGGTCGACGCCGCCCGGGCCCGGCGGAGCAGCTCGACGGTCTGGGCCAGGTCCCGCGGGTCGGGCTGCGGCTCGGCGAACTCGACCCGGGGCCGCAGGGGCTCGACGCCGCTGCCGAAGACCTCACGGTCGAGCACCAGCATCAGCTCCAGGGTGCGCTCGATCGCGGGCCGCCAGTAGCGGCGCTTCCTCGCCGTGGTGCGCAGACTGCGGTTCTCCCGGGCCCGGACCTCGGTCGCGGTCTGGGTCGATACGTCGCCGATCAGCCCGAACGTCTGCGGGCTGTAGCCGGCGGTGACGACGATCCGCTCGAACAACTCGGCGCAGGTCGTGGCGTGCTCCTGGGTGCGGAGCTTGAACTCGACGGGGGTGATCCCTGCGCGGTCGGCGACGGCCGGGTCGATATCGAGCGGGGTGAAGACCTCGGTGTCGAGGTCGAAGGTGGCGCCTCGGCCTCGGCCGTGCCGGTCGAGGTACTCGTGGGGCACCACCAGCCGGGCCTTGCCGAGCCGGATGTCACGCATCCACGACGACATGGTCTCGTCGAGGGCGTCCATCAGCGTCTCGGTGCCGGCGGTGTCGGGGCGGCCGACCGGCGAACCGCGCCGCCGCCGGTTCGGCAAGGCGTTGGGGACGTAGGCGGGCAGGAGGGTGTTGCGCAGCGGGTCGGGGAGCTGGATGGCGCCGGTCTCGTCGACGGCGAGGCCCTTGGTCTCGGGGCGGCTGTCGAGGGGTCGCCGGACGCCCAACTTCTCGTCGGAGCCGAAGTAGAGCCCGTGGTAGATGACGCCGGGCTCGTGGCGTTCCAGGTGCCGCCAGACGTGGCCGCTGCCGGTGCGTTCAAGCTCTCGCCAGAAGGTGACGGCGACTGGCCGGCCCCACCGCCACTCGGCGAAGGCGTGGTCGCCGTGGACGATGGTCAGCATCGGGTGGTCGGCGGCCTCGGTGTCCCAGACGGGTCTGAGCCAGACGGAGCCGATGGCGGCTGCGACCTCGGCGGCTTCCAGGAGGGCGTTGGCGATGCCGTCGGCGGCGATGATCCAGGCCAGCCGGTCCTCGGCCTCGGTGGCTTCGCTGGGGGCGTTCTTCTGGTGGGCCTCGGGGATCAGGATGATGGGCTCGTCGCCGAAGAGCAGGTCGGCGCTGGTGGCCGCGATGTCGGCGGCGGCGGGGACGTGGACGCGCTGCCGGGCCGATGACTCGTCCTGGCGGCCCCAGAACCAGGACCAGCCGCGTTCGACGGTGCCGGCGCGGCGTCGGCGCCGGGCGACCGAGGGGCGCTCGACGAGCCGGCCGCCGTAGAACTCCATCAACCGCTGCGGGTCGCCGGCGTACCACGCGCTCGCCTCCAGCATGTCGGTCCAGAGGTCGCGGTAGCCGGGCAGTGGCCAGGGCGTCTGGGAGTCGTCGGGGAGCGGCACGGGCGCGAGGGTGCCCGGCCGGTGGGGCGCGCCCGTCAGCAGGCGTCGGGGTCGTCGGCGCAGACAGCCTCGATGAACGCGTCGGCGGTGCGCCGGTAGCGGTCCTGGCGCTCGTCCTCCTGCCAGACCTGGGCAGCGAGGACGACGAGAACAGCGGCCAGGGCGGCGACGAGGGCGACGAGCGCGCCGACAAGCCGATGGGCCAGGGGGGCCCGAGGTCGTGGCCGGGGCGGCGGGGGTGGTGGCAGTCGGCGTGGGGCGGCGGTGGTGGCCGGGGGCCGCTGTGGCGGTGGTGGCGGCGAAGCTCGCATCGGCCGGAATCGTAGCGACCCGCATCGCGTCGTCGCCGTCGACGGCGTGGTACGGTGCCGGCCGGGCCCGCACGCGAGGTTCCCCCCTCCGTTGGTCACGTGCCCGCGGCCCGCCCCTCGGGCGAAGTGTTCTTGTGAACCGCCACACGTCGGCCCGGGGCGGGCCGTCCGTCTTCCCCCAGCCAGCCGGCCAGCGGCCCGCCCCTGTTCCCCAGCCGGGGGCGGGCCGCACCGCTTTCAGGCGGCGGCGTCGAGGGCGGCGGCGGTGCGCGAGGCGGTGAACCAGTGGCGCCACCAGCGGCGGGCGGCGACGACGCCGTAGCGCAGGGCGTCGGGGCCGTGGTCGTCGACCTTCAACGGCTGCTCGACCCCGCGATCCTTCGCTGCCTTCTCGTCCCAGACGTAGCCGGCCATCTCGCCGATCAGCCCCGTGCAGGAGCGGTGGATGACGAGCCGGCCGGCGCCGAGCAGCGCGGAGACGGCCCGGATGCCGTCGAGCACGGCGTTGTCGGCACCGCGCACGCGCGCCCAGCCGTCCCGGTGGAGTTGGGCGATGAAGCTGGCGGCGCTCGGGTCGACGAAGATGCCGGCGGGGACGATCGGGCCGAGGTCGCTGGCGAGCCCCTCGAGCCAGGCGCGCAGGGCGGCGCTGTAGTCGCCGTCAGTCATCTGCCGCCCCCGGGCCCGGCTGTCCCACCGCCACTCGCGGGCGACGTAGAGCCGATCGTCACCGACACCGACCAACAGTGCGACGAACGGGTTGACGGTGCCGTAGTCCACCGAGACGAGCCACGTGTCAACGAGGGGCCGGCCGGAGGCGTCCCGGGGGAGGTCGTCGACGACGTGCGGCCCGGCAGGGTCAGGGTCGAAGCCGTCGTAGACGGCGCCCTCGGCGAGCACCCAGAGGCCGTCGACGTACCGCTTGCGCCACAGGCCGAACCCGAACTCGGCCTCGAGGGCGGCGACGTACTCGGGCGGCAGCGTCGGGTTGTCCCGGAGCCTGAATGAGAACCGGGCGAGGTTGAGCGGCCCGTCGAGCCGGTGCTCTCGGCCGTCGTGGTCGAGCCACACGTCGGCCCGGTCGAGGTAGTCGCGCTTCAGCCAGTGGTGCGGGTTGTCCGGGTTCGAGGTCGCGTAGAGGCGTGCGCCGCCGATCGAGAGGCGGGTCAGCAGCATCGACCAGAACCCCTCGGGGACGAGCGAGGCCTCGTCGACGTAGGCGCCGGCGAGGGTGAGGCCCTGGATCTTCCCCACGGCGGCTTCGTCGTTCGCGCCGGCGAGGTAGACGCGCCGGCCGAGCAGGGTCATCTCGCCTCGGGCCCAGTGCGGGCGGGCCCGCTGTTCGCCGAGCAGGTCGACGAGCGGGTCGATGATGTTGCGGCGGAGGGTGCGCTCGGTCTTGCCGACCATCGCCAGGTTCCCGGCGGGGCCGTGGCGGACGAACGCGAGCCAGGCGAGCAGGGAGGCGACGGTCTTGCCGGAGCGGACGCTGCCCTCCCAGATGTTGAGCCGCCGGGTGGCGAGCCGCACCGACCGGGCGGCCTTCGGCGACAGCGGCGCGAGGTCGGTCACGTCCCTCCCCCGCCGTCGACGTCGCCGGCGCTGTCGGGCCCGGGGTCGGGGTTGTCGGGGGTGGCCGCGGCGACCTCGGCCGGGTCGACCCCGGTGACGCCGGCGAGCCACCGGTCGACGGCCGACAGGCGGCTGGGGTCCTCGGCGGCGTCGAGGCCGAGCAGCTTCGCCCGCCGGTCGGCGATCTTCAGCAGCCGGTCGATGGCGGCGAGCTTGGGGCCGTCGTCGGGCAGGCGGACCTCGCGGCCGTCGGCGGTCTTGACGGTGACGACCCGGCCGTGGGAGACGGCGACGTGCGGGCGTTCCAAGACCTCCCAGGCGATCTGCTGGAGCCGGTCGAGGCGGGCGAGTTCCAGGGCGCGGAGCTGGTCGACGGCGATGTTCAGGTCGCGGGTGTTCTGCTGGAGCGCCCGGGTGACGTCGTTGCACGCCTGGGCTTTGGACTTATAGCCGAGCCGGTCGGCGATCTCGTCCCAGGTGTGGCCCTGGATGCGTAGTTCGATCGCGCGGCGGCGCCGCTCGGCGACCTGGGCTCGCTTCGCCCGCGACGTCCCCATCAGCCGCCGTCGACGTCGGTGTCGTCGACGGGGAACTCGACCTCGACGGGCCCGCACGCCTCGGTCGCGGCCTTCGGGTCGCCCTTCACGAACACGAGGACCTGCTGGTGCGACTTGGCGATGCGCCGCGTGGCGGTGAACTGGCGGGCCGCCTTCGTGGGCAGGGCACCGATCGGGGTGACGAGGATCATCTCGGAGTGGTAGTCGGCGCCGGCGTCCTGGAACGCCCGGATGGTGTCGGCGACGAAGCCCCGGTAGGCGCCGCTGCGCTTGTCCCGGACCTCGCCGACGACCCAGACGGCGAACCGGTTGGGGGCGAGCCGGTCGACGGCCTGTCGGATGACCCCCCGGTAGGCGTCGAGGAACCGGTCGTAGGGCATGTTCGACAGGTCGGCGGGGTCGGAGCTGTAGACCTCCAGGTCGGCGTACGGCGGGCACGAGAACACGAGGTCGAAGGGCTCGCCGTCGGGCAGGTAGTCGGCCAGGCGGGTCGAGTCGCCCTGAATCCAGGTGGGGGCCGGGACGTCGCCGGCGGCGGTGAGGTGGGGTTCTATCTCGGTCCACTGGTCCTGGTTCGCCTGGACCTGGACGCCGCGGAGTTCGACGCCGGTGTAGGGGCGGCCGAGGGCGGCGGCGACGACGCCGCGGACGGACCCGCCGGCGAAGGGGTCGAGGACGCGGGCGCCGGCGGGGCTGAACCACCTGTAGGCCAGCTCGCACAGGACGGGGTCGAACACGCTGGTGCCGGTCGCCGAGAAGCCAGCGTCCTCGGGGATGCGGAGCCATCCGGCTTCGAATTCGGCTGTGGTGAGCGGCCGGCCGGCGATCTTCTCGGCGCGGCTCTTCTGCTCGTAGTAGTCCGGGACGTGCCCTGAGGCGGCATTGATGGCGGCGTTGTGGCGTCGGCCGAGCTCGGAGCGGATGCCGAGGGACAGCCAGCGTCGCTTGCGTTCCTGCCAGGGGCCGGAGCGTGCGTCGAGGACCGAGATCGGGGGGATGATGAACCGGTCGGCGAGCGATGGGTTGTCGGGTGGCCGTGGGGGTTCCTCGGCGAGCAGGTCGACGAGGTCGGCTTCGGTCCAGCCGGTGCCGGCGAGGCCGAGGTCGGTGTGGGTCAGGTCGGTCAGCAGGTCGGCGAGGGTGTCGTCGTCGTAGCCGCCGAGGTCGCTGGTGCGGTTGTCGACGAGCAGGATGCGGCGGGCCTGGTCGTCGTCGACGTCGAGCCAGATGACGGGGACGGTCTCGGCGCCGCGGGCGACGGCGGCCCGGTAGCGGTGGTTGCCGGCGATGATCCGGCCGCTGCTGCGCTGGGCGACGATGGCGCCGTAGAAGCCGTGGGCGTCCAGGCTGGCCTCGATGGCGGCGACGTCGCCTCGCCGGGGGTTCTCGGGGTGCTCGGTCAGCCGGTCGACCGGCACGGCGGGGTCGTAGTCCTGGTCGTGTCTGACCGGGGTTCGCGCGTCTGCTGGGTTCGCGGTGGTCACGGCGGTCATCGTCGGTGGCGGGTGGGGCGCGGTCGCTGGCGGCGGGTGTGGAGCCAGGCGCGCAGGTGGAGGGCGGGTGCGCTGGTGGTGATGCGCTGCCAGGTGGCGCGTGCGGCCGCTGCCGTGGCGGCGATGGTGATGGCGGCGCAGCCTGCGCCGAGGGTGGCGATGTAGGCGGTGAGGAACGTGTGTGCCATCGGGGTCTTGGTGGGTTAGGCGACGTCGAGGTCGAGGTCGGGGGGTTCCCAGTGGGGCCAGACGTGTTCGGGCCAGAGGCCGGCGCGGGTGGCCCACTGGTCGGCCTGCCGGGCGGTGAGCCCGACGAGCCGGTAGCGGCGGACCCAGCGGCGGCCGACGCCGACGCGTCGGGCGATGCCGGCGGTGTCGGCGGGGTCGAGCCCGAGGGCTCGGGCGAGGGTGGCGACGTCGTAGGGGCGTGGGGTGTGGCCGCGGGGTGGCCAGCCGGTGCGGGTGGTCACGATGCGTCCTCCTGTGCGCTGCTGGTGGCCTGTTGGAGGGCCGCGCGGGCGGTCTCGACGGCTGCTCGTGCCGTGGCGGCGCGCTGCTGTGGGCTGGTGCTGGCAACGTAGGCGTGCCAGTCGGCGTCGCGTTCGTCGATGGCTCGGGCGGTCGCCTCGATCGAGGGGGTGGACCAGTCGCGGTGGGCGAGGTCAGGTTCGAGCCGCCAGATGAGCCAGTCGGTGGGGTCGTCGACGCGCTGTGGGGGTCGGAGGCCGGCGAGTTTGTCGGCGTGGGTGCGCCGGTAGCCGTCGGCGACGGTGCGGAGCCACCTGTCGCGGCGGGGGCCGGCGGGTGGTGCGGCGCCTCGGGCTTCGACGACGCGGAGTTGCCGGCGGGCCATCTCGGCCCAGAGGTCGCCGGTCGTCGTCCGCTTCGCCTCGGCGCTGGGCTCGTCGTCCTCCAGAAGATCGTTACGTGTCGTTACGTAAGCAGCGGACTCCGACGCGGACTCCGCATCGGAGTCCGACGCGGACACGACGCTGTTTGCCCTGGCAGCGGCGTTGCGGCGCGTCTGGTTCGCGTGCGTTTCGCTGCTCGTTTCGCGTCCGGTTCTCGCGCGGTTCTCGCGCGGTTCTCGCGCGGTTCTCGCGCGCTTCTCGCTGACCTGCGGCTTCGCGCCACGGCGGCCCTGGCGGGCCTGCTGCTTGCGGGCCCGATCAGCGGCCCGGCGGGCCTCAACCTGCGCCCGCGACGGGTTGTGGGCCGTGAAGTCGGGGATCATCCAGCCGTCCTCGACCGGCTCCCACAGGCCGACCTCGACCAACTGGCGGGCCGCCGGCCGGGGCCGGATGCCAAGCTCGGCGCCCAGCGTCGCCAACGCCCGCTCGGGGATGTGCCCGTCGGAGAGCGTGTCCGCCGCCCAGCAAAGGCTGGCGACGTAGAGCAGCTTCGCCGGCGGGGTGACGGCGGCGACCTTGCGGTTGCGGAAGATGCCGGTGTCGACGCGGACCCAGGTCATGACGTCACGTCCTCGATGCCCTGTCGGTAGCCCTCGAAACGGGCCGCCGCCGTGCCGGTGGCACCGTGCCGGTTCTTGAGCACGATCAACTCGGTCTCGGCCGGGTGGTGGGCGGCCTGGTCGTGGACGTAGGGTCGGTAGAGTCCGATGACGACCCCGGCGGCGGCCTCTATCTCCCCTGAGTCGCGCAGGTCAGCCAGCGTCGGCCGCTTGTCCCAGCGGGCCTCGACCGCCCGGTTGAGCTGCGCGAGAGCCAGCACCGCGACGTCGAGGGTGCGGGCGAGCACCTTCAGGCCGCGGGCGACCTGGGCGACCTCCTCCTGCCGGTTGACCTGCCGGCCCGCCGGCGTGGTGGGGGTCACGAGTTGGAGGTAGTCCACGACGACGAGCCGGGCGCCGCAGGCACGCGCCGCGGCGCGAATCTGCGGCACGGTGACGACCGGGTCGTCGAGGACGGTGATGGGCAGCCGGGCGAGGCGCCCGGTGGCGACGCCGATGCGGTGCCAGTCGGCGTCGGTCATCGTCCCCCGCTGCATCCGGGTCGTGTCGACGTGACCGAGGTTGGCCAGCCATCGGTCGGTCAGTTCGACCCGGCTCATCTCCAGCGAGGCGAACAGGACCGGCACGCCGGCGTCGGCGACGTGGAGGGCGATCTGCCCGCCGAGGGCGGTCTTGCCGACGCCGGGCCGGGCGGCCACGACGTGCAGTTCGCCGGGGTGGAGGCCGGCGATGATCTCGTCGAGGGCGGCGAGCCCGGTGGGGATGGTGTGCGTCCCCCCTGACCCGCGGGCCTCCAGGAGGTCGAGGTGGTCGTCGAGCAGGTCGCCGATGCTGGTGGTCGCGTCGGCGGCGTTGGGCTGGTCGTCGAGGACGGCCTCCAGGTGCGCCAGGGCGGCGGTCTCGTCGTGCCGCCAGGCGGCCTCGGCGGCCTCGGTGGCGGCGGCGATGATGCGACGGAGCCGGGCGTGCCGGGTGATGATGCGGGAGTAGTGGCGGGCGGCCGACGGGGCCCCGCCGGCGGCGGCGAGGTCGACGAGCCCCTCGTGGCCGCCGACCCGGTCGAGCAGGCCGTCGCGGGCGAGCCGGTCGGCGACCGTCACGGCGTCGGTGGGGTCGCCGGCGGCGACCAGGGCGGCGACGGCGCCGGCGATCGCCTGGTGGGCGGGGTGCCACCAGGCGTCGGTCGGCACCGCCGCGGCCTGCTCGGCGGCGGCCTGGTCGAGCATGGCTGCCGACAGCAGGGCGCGCTCGGCCTCGACGTCGTGCGGTGGCATGCGCCCGCCGTGACGGCGGCGTGCCCTGCGTTCAGCGAGTTCGTCCACGGGCGTCATCGGTGGTGGTGGTGGTGGTTTACGTGTGTCGGGTGTGCTGACTGCTGAGGCTGTCGACGGCGGCGCCGGCCACGGCCGCGACGGCGAAGGCACCGAAGACGATGAGCCGGACCGGTGCGCCGACGACGACCTCAAGGGCGATCTGGTCGCGGGTGATGCGGCGGCCGGTGGTGTCGGGGATGAGGATCACCGCGGCGAGGTCGGCGAGGTGGCCGAGGGCGGTCATGACGTCACCACCCGCCACGTGAAGGCCATCGACGCCACCTGGGCGGTCCATGCCGCAGCGATCGTCACCCGGCGGGCCCCGTCGGCAACATCGCCGACGCGGGCGTTAACAAGCTGGGCTGCGACCATCAGGGCGACCGCTGCCAGCAGCCAGGCGATCGCCACGAGCGAGTCGCGCAGCGGCGCCCGCCGGAGACGGTCACGCCACCGGCGGGCCCGACGCCACACGCTGACCATCCAGACGATCGTCAACACCGTCGCCGTCAACACCGTCGCCGTCGTCATGTCAGGCAGTCCCCCCCTTCCATCACGTCCCCTGGCGGCGCCGACGGCCGTTGCAGCAGGTCGGGCACGCGATGCGGGCGAGGTCGACGGCGACGGCCTCGAGGGCGGCGCGCATGGCGGCGCCGATGCCGCCCTGGTCCGGGGCGTGGCCGCGGGCGATCACGGCCTTGGCCACGATCTCGTCGGGGATCTCGACCGGTGGGCGGCTGCGCCGGACGCCGAGGGCCAGGCAGATCACGCACGGCGCCTCGGGCGTGCACCCGTCGGGGCACTCGTCGCTGTCGGGCCCGGGCCCGGAGGAGTCGGCCTCGGGGATCGCCCGCACGGTGGGCTCGGGGATGGGGGCGATGCGGCGTCGGGCGAGGCGGCGCAGCATCAGCGGATCACCTCCTCGATGGCGGGCAGCTTGGCCAGGGCCCGCCGGTGCGTCTTGGGCAGGTCGAGCTCGGGGTGGCCGGC
>DATGPY010000009.1:0-8804 GCA_035304465.1 Acidimicrobiales bacterium
GCTCATCTCGGCCATCGGCGCCGGCATCGGCGACGACTTCGACATCGAGAAGCGCCGCTACGACAAGATCTGCATCCTCACCGACGCCGACGTCGACGGGGCCCACATCCGCACCCTGCTGCTGACCTTCTTCTTCCGGCAGATGAAGCCGCTGGTCGAGCAGGGCCACGTCTACATCTGCGAGCCGCCGCTGTACTCCACCGAGGTCGGCAAGGAGAAGGTCTACCTCAAGGACGACGCGGCCAAGGCCCGCTTCCTCGCCGAGCACCCGAACCACAAGAAGGACTTCCAGCGCCTGAAGGGCCTCGGCGAGATGGACCACGAGGAGCTGCGCGTCACGACGATGGACCCGGCCACCCGCACCCTGCTGCAGGTCACCGTCGAGCAGGCCGCGCTGGCCGACGAGGTCCTGTCGATCCTCATGGGCGACGACGTCGAGTCGCGCAAGCACTTCATCCAGACCAACGCGAAGGACGCCCGGTTCGTCGACATCTGATCGACGCCGCGCACCTGCTCCCCGCATGACCCATGGCTGACGACACGACACCCCCCGCCGACGCCGGCGCCAACGGCGAGGAGCCGACCCAGGGCGGCCGCCTCGCCATCGAACCGGTCGAGATCCAGGAGGAGGTCGAGCGCTCCTTCCTGGACTACGCGATGTCGGTCATCACGGCCCGAGCGCTGCCGGACGTGCGCGACGGGCTCAAGCCGGTGCACCGGCGGATCCTGTGGGGGATGCTCGACATCGGGGCCCGGCCCGACCGCAGCTACATGAAGTGCGCCCGCGTCACCGGCGACGTCATGGGTCGTTACCACCCCCACGGCGACAGCGCCATCTACGACGCGCTGGTGCGCATGGCGCAGGACTTCTCGCTGCGCCACCCGCTGGTCGACGGCCACGGCAACTTCGGCTCGCCCGACTTCGGCCCCGCCGCCAGCCGCTACACCGAGTGCCGGCTCGCCCAGCTGGCCATGGTGATGCTCCAGGACATCGACGAGGAGACCGTCGACTTCGTCGACAACTACTCGGGCGAGTTCCAGGAGCCGGTGGTGCTGCCGGCGCGGTTCCCCAACCTGCTGGTCAACGGCAGCCCGGGCATCGCGGTGGGCATGGCCACCAACATCCCGCCCCACAACCTGGGCGAGACGATCGACGCCGTCATCCACCTCATCGACCACCCCGACGCCACGCCCGACGACCTCATGCAGTTCGTCAAGGGCCCGGACTTCCCGACGGGCGGGCTCATCATGGGGCGGGCCGGGATCATCGACGCCTACCGGACCGGCAAGGGCTCGATCCGGCTGCGGGCCCGGGCCGAGATCATCGAGGGTGAGAAGGGCCGGCGCGACCGCATCGTCGTGACCGAGATGCCCTACCAGACGTCCATCGCGGCGACGGCCAGCAAGATCAAGGACCTGGTCGAGTCCCGCACCCTCGAGGGCATCGCGGACGTCAACGACGAGTCGGCCAGCGGGCAGACCCGGCTGGTCATCGAGCTGAAGAAGGACGCGCCCGCGCTCGTCATCCTCAACAACCTGTACAAGCACACGCCGCTGCAGACGAACTTCGCCATCAACACGGTGGCGCTCGTCGACGGCGTGCCCCGCACGCTGAACCTGGTGCAGGTGCTGCAGGCCTACATCGACCACCAGGTCGACGTCATCCGGCGCCGCAGCCGGTACCGCCTCGACAAGAAGCGCAAGCGGGCGCACCTCGTCGAGGGCCTGCTCAAGGCCATCAACGTCATCGACGAGGTCATCGCCCTCATCCGGGGCTCCGAGGACCGGGCCGCGGCCCGCGCCGGCCTGATGGCCGAGCCGTTCGAGTTCACGATCGACCAGGCCGAGCACATCCTCGACATGCGCCTCGGCCAGCTCACGCGGCTGGCCCGCATCGACCTCGAGACCGAGCTCGAGTCGCTGCTCAGCGACATCGCCGACCTCGAGGCGATCCTCGCCGACGACGCCCGCCTCTTCCAGGTCATCAAGGACGAGCTGCTGGCGGTCAAGGAGCAGTACGCGGACGAGCGCCGAACCGAGATCACCTACGACGTCGGCGAGCTCGACATCGAGGACCTGATCGACGACGAGGAACTCGTCTTCACGCTGTCCCGCCGGGGGTACGTCAAGACGGTGCCGGCGGCCGCCTTCCGCTCGCAGGGCCGCGGCGGCCGGGGCGTGGCCGGGGCCAAGCTGCGCGACGGCGACTACGTCACCCACATCCTCACGACGACCGCACACGCCTACCTGCTGTTCTTCTCCAACCGCGGCCGCGTCTACCGCCTGAAGGCGCACGAGATCCCGCGCAAGGACCGCACCGCCCGGGGCACGGCCATCGTCAACCTGCTGCCGCTGCAGCCCGACGAGCGCATCCAGGCGGTCATCGACACCCGCGACTACGAGACCAACCGCTACCTCTTCTTCGCCACCAAGCGCGGCCAGGTGAAGAAGACGAAGTTCAACGAGTACGACTCGTCGCTGCGCAGCGGCCTCATCGCCATCAACCTGCGGGACGACGACGAGCTCGTCCGGGTCATCCCCACCAACGGCGGCAGCGACATCTTCATGGTCGCCCGCTCGGGGATGACGATCCGCTTCTCGGAGGACGACGTGCGCCCCATGGGCCGGGCCGCCGCCGGCGTGCGGGGCATGAAGCTGCGCGAGGGCGACGAGGTCGTGTCATGCGACGTGGCCCGTGACGACGCCGCGCTGCTGATCGTCACCGACGCCGGCTACGGCAAGCGCACCCAGCTCGACAAGTTCAACGCCCAGGGCCGGGGCGGCCAGGGCGTGCGGGGCATCAAGATCACGGCGAAGAAGGGCGTCGTCGTGTCGGCCTTCATGGTCGGCATCGACGACGAGATCTTCGTCGTCTCCTCGGGCGGCACCCTCATCCGTGTCCCCGTGCGCGAGATCTCCTCGCAGGGTCGGGACGCCACCGGCGTGCGGGTGATGAACCTCGCCCAGGGCGAGACGGTGGCCGCCGTCGCCCCGGTGCTCTCGGTCGACGACTGAGCCGTCGGGGTCGACCGAGCCACCGGATCGGCTCGGCCGTCGCCCGGCCGGCCCGCACCACTTCCCCCTCAGGTCCGGTGAGGCGCGCCCTCCGGGGCGCAGGGAGGTGGAGCCGTGCCCGACCGGCGTGGGCGGGAGGCGGCCGTGGTCGGCGGCCGGCGGCGGACGGAGAACGGGCGGGACGCCGAGGGGCGGCCCGGGGCCGGGACGCGGGCACGTGCCCGGAGCCGGCCCGGCGACCAGGGGCAGGCGGTGCCGCTGGCCGCGGCGATGCTGGCGCTCGTGGCGATGGCGCTGGTCGCCCTGGTGCCCGTCGGGCGGGCGCTCGCCGAGCGGGCGCAGGCCCGGACGGCCGCGGACGCCGCCGCCCTGGCCGGCGCCGCCGGCGGCGAGCCGGCCGCCCGGGAGCTGGCCGAGGCCAACGGCGGCCGCCTCCTCGAGCTGGACGCCGAGGGCGACGAGGTGGTCGTGCGCGTGCAGGTCGGCGGCGTCGACGCCTACGCCCGGGCCCGAGGCACCCCCCGGGTCACCGCCGACCGGGCGGACGCAGCGCCGGGCGGCGACCGCACCGGACTCGCCCCGGCGATGCTGGCCGCCCTGGACCGGGCGGACGGCCTGCTGGGACGGTCGGTCGAAGTCGTCTCGGGTCTGCGCACCCGGGCCGAGCAGGAGGAGCTGTGGCGCCGGCACCACACGAACCCGTACCCGGTCGCCCGGCCCGGCACCTCCGACCACGAGCGCGGGGTGGCCATCGACGTGCCCCGCCACCTCGCGGAGGAGCTGGCCGCGATCGGGCCGGCCGTCGGGCTGTGCCGGCCACTGCCCGAGAGCGACCCCGTCCACTTCGTGCTGTGCGACCGGTGACCAGGCGGTTCGGTTCACCTGGCGGTCTGCCGTAGACTCCCACCGATGCCGGCTGACGTGCCCGGAATCACCACCGACGATCAGTCCCAGCCGGAGCGAGGGGACCAGGATCGGCGAACCGGGGCGGGCCGTTCGACCGACGGCGCCCTGCCGGACACGGAGCCGGCCGCTGACCACGGCAACGGGACCGCAGCCGGCGCCGGCGACACCACCGTGATCTCCGGTCCCGGGGTCACCGAGGTCGAACCGACCGCGCCGCTGCCCGCCACCGGGGCCGACGAGGTCCCGCCGCCGCCCGTGCTCGCGCCCGGGCCGGCTCCCGCCCGGCGGCCGCGTGGCCGCGGCCGGGGCCGCCACCTGCGGGCCCGGCGTGACCGCCGCGCCGACCGCCGTGGCCTGCGGGTGACGCAGCGCCTCTGGTCGATCGACGTCTGGTCGGTGTTCAAGATCTCGGCGCTGTTCTACCTGTGCCTGGCACTGATCGTGCTGGTCGCCGGCACGCTGCTCTACAACGCCGGCCGCCGCGTCGGCACCATCGACCAACTCGAGAGCTTCGTCAGCCGGATGGCCGCCTACGGCGAGTGCGTCCCGCAGACCGAGGTCGAGGAAGGGGTCGAGTTCGAGGAGGACGACGACTGCGGCGAGGGTGAGGTGCTCGTCGGCGGCTTCAAGATCGACGACGGCACGCTGTTCCGCGTCGCGGCGGTGAGCGGCGGCATCCTCGTCGTCGCCGGGTCGATCGGCAACGTCCTCATGACCGTCCTCCTCAACCTGCTCACCGAGCTGACCGGCGGGCTGCGCCACACGATCGTCCGCGAGCCGGTGGGGCGGCGCCGTGGCGAGGCCCGGCCCCGTGCACCCGGCCCGGACGCGCCCGCCCCCGGGCCGGAGACCGCCGACGAGGCACCGGCGACCGTGGGGGCCGAGGGGCCGGACGGCGACGGGCGCGGGGCCGGCGCACCGACCGGGCGCGCCGGCCACGAGCCGCCCCCCACCGCGCCGACCGGTGGGGCGGAACCGCCGCCGGCCCCCGACACGAGCGGGGGACCAGCGGGTTCGCCCGGCGAGGCGCCACCGCAGTAGGCTCGAGGCCCGGCCACGGGGCTATAGCTCAGTCGGTTAGAGCGCACCCCTGATAAGGGTGAGGTCGCTGGTTCGATTCCAGCTAGCCCCACGCAACCGCCGTACCCGGGCCGGGCGGCGGGTCGCACCGGGACCAGCCTCTAAGGTGCGGTCCATGGCTTTCCTCCGCAGGGCGCTCGCCGCCGTGGGCATCGCCGGCATCATCGCCGCCATCCTCCGCTTGCGGGGCTCGGGTGGCACCCCGCCCCAGTCGGGCGGGTGGCGCGAGCTCAGCGGGCCGGACCTCCGGTAGTGCCGTGCGCGTCCTCGTCTCCGGCGTCGGCGCCGTCGGTGCCCGCGCCGCCCGCTACCTGGTCGCCGACGGCAGCACCGAGCAGGTGCTCGTCCACGACCCCGACCGCAAGCGACGCGACGCGGTGGTGCGGTCGCTCGGGGAGCGGTCGCAGCCCGTCGACGAGCCCGACCCCACGGACGCCGACGTCGTGCTGCTGGCGTCGCCGGTCGCCCGGCAGGCCCCGCTGGCCCGGGCGGCGGTCGCTGCGGGCCGCCACGTCGTGTCGGTCGGCGACAGCATCCCGCTCGTCGAGCAGCTCCTCGACCTCCACGCCGAGGCCCGGGAGCGGGGCGTCGTCGTGGCGGCGGGCGCGGGCTTCGGTCCCGGCCTGTCGTGCGTGCTCGCCCGTCACGCCGCAGGCGAGCTCGACGCGGTCGACGAGATCCACGTCGCGCACCACGGCACCGGAGGCCCGGCCTGCGCCCGCCAGCACCACCGGGCGCTGCGGCACACGGGGCTCGACTGGCGCGACCACACCTGGCGCCGTCGCCCACCCGGTTCGGGTCGCGAGCTGTGCTTCTTCCCCGACCCGATCGGCGGGGCCGACTGCTACCGGGCGGCGCTGCCCGACGCACTGCTGCTCGTGCCCGCCTTCCCCACCGTCAGCCGGGTGACGGCCCGGGTGGCGGCGACCCGCCGCGACCGCCTGACCGCAGGCCTGCCGATGCTGCGCCCACCGCACGCCGAGGGGCGCATCGGCGGCCTGCGGGTCGAGGTGCGGGGACGCCGGGGCGGCGCCCGCGCCACCATCGTGCTGGGCGCGGTCGACCGCCCGGCGGTGGCAGCCGGCACGGTCGCCGCGGTGACCGCCGTCTGGGTCGCCGCGGGCCGCACGCTCACGAAGGGCGCCGCCGGCCTGGCGTCGCTGGTCGAACCGCTGCCGTTCCTGCACGAGCTGGCCCGAGCCGGGGTGCGCGCCGCGGTGTTCGAGGGCGCCTGACGACACCTCCCCGCGGCCTCGCCGGATCAGCCGCCCGGGGCGGCGCCGCCGGCCCACCCGCCGCTCAGATCGTCACGGCGTGGCGCCAGCGGTCGAGCAGGCCGCGGTCACCGAAGACCTCGCAGCGCTCGGGGTCGGCCCGGTTCCACAGCAGCAGCAGCAGCTCCGACGCCGGCGCCCGCACCGCGACGTCGCCCTTGGCGTGCGTGCGCTCGACGGCCACGCCGCCCGCCCGCAGGGTGACCAGCCACTCGCCCTCGCCGGCGGGGAGGTCGTCGGTGGCGTGGAGGTGGATGGTCTCGCCGTCGCCGTGCAGCTCGGCAGCGCCCCGCAGGGGGAGGATCACGGTCAGCATCTCGTCGATGCCGTCGAGCGCCAGCGCGGTGTCCACCGGGGCCGGATCGCCGACCGCCAGCTGGGCGTCGACGCGGTGGAGCGCGGCCTCGACCGCCATGCGCCGGGGCCAGAACAGCGCCGGCTGCCGGCCCACCCAGGTGTCGACCTCGGCCTCGGGGTCGGCCGCCTCGATCGCACCGACGACCTCGTCCAGCCCGGTCCGCGACCACGACACCACCGCGTCGCCCGGCGGCGCCTGCTCGACCTCGCGACCGCGCTCGCCCCGGACCCAGGCGGCCGTCCAGCGCCAGACCCGTCCCACGTGGCCCACGAGCCGCTCGCAGGTCCACCCCGGGCAGGTGGGCACGGGGCGGCCGAGCGCGCCGCTGGCGGTGCGCAGCAGCAGGTCGGCGTCGGCGCGCAGGCTGTCGAGGTACCGGGTGCGATCCACCCCCCGATCTTGTCCCCGATCGCCTGCTGCCGCACGGGGCGGGTGTCGACCCCCCGGTTGCCGGGGCGTCGGTCAGCGGCGGAGCAGCGCGAGCAGCTCGTCGTGGACCGCGCCGTTGGTGGCCACCCCGCTGCCACCCCCCGCACCGGGCCGGCCGTCGAGGCTGGTGAACCGCCCGCCGGCCTCGGAAAGGATCACCGGCATCGGGGCGACGTCGTAGACCTCGACGGCGGGGTCGACCATGGCGTCGGCCCGCCCGGTGGCGACCATGGCGTAGCCGTAGCCGTCGCCCCAGGTACGCAGGTGGCACCCGGCGTGCTTCACGGCCAGCAGCGCCTCGTCGTCCCAGTGCGAGTAGCTGCTGCTCATCAGGTAGGCGCCGTCGAGCTGCGGCGTGGCGCTGACCCGGGCCGGGACGCCGTCGGCCCAGCAGCCCCGGCCCCGGCCCGCGTAGACGGCCTGGCCGAGCGCCGGCAGGACGATGACCCCGACGGCCGGGCCGTGCTCGTCGTCGAGGGCGAGCAGGGTCGAGTACAGCGGCACACCGCGGGTGAAGGCCTTCGTGCCGTCGATGGGGTCGACGATCCACCGCCGCCCCGAGGTCCCGTGGTGCTCGGGCTCCTCCTCGCCGAGCACGCCGTCGTCGGGGAACCGCTCGGCCAGCCGCTCCCGGACGAGCCGCTCGGCGGCCCGGTCGGCGGCGGTCACCGGCGTCCCGTCCGCCTTGCTGTCGACGGCCAGGTCGGCGGCCCGGAACCAGCGCAGCGTCACCTCGCCGGCCTCGCGGGCGATCTCGACGGCCGCGTCCAGCAGGGCCTGGTCGACGGGGGGAGCGGTCGCGGTGTCGGTGGGGCGTGCGGGGGTCACGGCCGCCATGCTGGCAGCCGCCCGTCACCCCGGGCGAGACGGGCGGGCCGTCAGGCGCGGGGCGCCAGCACGAACAGCAGCCGGGCCTCGCAGCAGGGCCGGCCGTCCACCGTCGCGGTCGCCCGCCCCCGGCCGCCTCGGGCCGACAGCCGCTCGAGCTCGACGGTGAGCACCATCTCGTCGCCGGGGCGCACCTGGCGCCGCCAGCGCACCTCGTCGACCCCGCCGAACAGCGGCAGCGAGCCGGCGTAGCGGTCGAGCGCCAGCACGGCGATCGCTCCCGCCTGGGCGAGGGCCTCGAGCTGGATCACCCCCGGGAGCACCGGGTTGCCGGGGAAGTGCCCGGCCAGGAACTCCTCCTCGCCGGTGACCCGGTAGCGGGCCACGACGCGCTCACCCGGCACCAGCTCGTCGACGGCGTCGACGAACCGGAACGGCGGCCGGTGGGGCAGCAGGGCGACCGGGTCGTCGACGGGCCGGGCGCCGTCGGGGGTGCGCGCCGCCGTCATCCCGCGCCGACCTCGGTGGCGGCCGCCGGGCCGCCGGCCCGGTGGCCCGTCGCGGCATCGAGCGACGCCCGGGCCTCGGCGTGGGACAGGGCGATCGCGTGGGCGCCCCCGTCGACGTGCACGATCTCGCCGGTCGTGGCGGGGAACCAGTCCGACAGCAGCGCGACGCAGGCCCGGGCGACCGGCTCGGGGTCGCGCACGTCCCACCCGAGGGGCGCCCGCTTGGCCCAGGCGTCCTCCATGGCGTCGAAGTGCGGGATGGACCGGGCGGCCAGCGTGCGCAGCGGCCCGGCCGCCACGAGGTTGACCCGCACCCGCCGGGGCCCGAGGTCGCGGGCCAGGTAGCGGGTGGTGGCCTCGAGCGCGGCCTTGGCCACGCCCATCCAGTCGTAGGCCGGCCAGGCC
>DATGPY010000010.1:0-19687 GCA_035304465.1 Acidimicrobiales bacterium
GGAGTTCACCCCGGCCGAGGCCGACATCCTCCGGCGGTACTTCACCAACCTCGACGGACCGGTCTTCGCCCTCGTCAACCTCCCCGAGGTGGTGAAGGGGGCGCTGTTCGCCCGCTACTCCCGCTCCCCGAAGAGCCTGCGGCGCCTCTTCCTCGACGAGTTCGTCGGCGACCTCGACATGGCCGGCGACGTGACCTTCGACGCGACCGTCGGCCTGCGGCGGGCCGAGGAACTCTACGACCGGGTCTTCTACGAGTACGGCGACGACTCGGTCGCCCAGCTCGGCGGCGTGCACCTCGCCTGCGAGCAGGCTTCGAACCTGCTGACCAAGGTGCTCGAGTGGGGCCGGCTGATGTCCTACCTCGAGCAGTCGACCCGCTACATCACCTACGACGCCCGCCTCGGCGGCCGCTACCGCTACTACCGCGACCCCGAGGTGCTCGGCAGCCCGCTCGGCCTGCGGTACATCGCCGACCTCGACCGCATGTTCGACGCCTACGCGGAGATGGCGGCGGTCATGCTCGACCACTTCCGCGAGCTGTACCCGAAGCAGCCGGGCGACAGCGACTTCGTGCACCGCCAGGCCGTGAAGGCCAAGGCGCTCGACACCGTCCGCGGCGCGCTGCCGGCGGCCGCGCTGTCCAACGTCGGCATCTACGGCACCGGGCAGGCCTACGAGGCGCTGCTGCTGCGCATGCGGGCCCACCCGCTGCCGGAGGCCCGCACCTACGCCGACCTCATGCTGACCGAGCTGCGCAAGGTCATCCCGAGCTTCCTCACCCGGGTCGACGTCGCCGACCGGGGCGTCGCCACCAGCGCCTACATGGCCACCAACCGGGCCGCGATGGAGGAGATCGCCGCTCGCCTCTTCCCGCCGCAGGAGCCCGACGCCGGCACCGAGCCCCACGTCGAGCTGGTCGACTTCGACCCCGACGCCGAGGTCCACCTCGTCACGGCGATGCTCTACCCGTACACCGACCGCAGCGAGGCCGAGATCGAGGCCCGGGTGCGGGAGATGACCGTCGACGAGCGCCTGGCCGTCGTCCGGGCGTACGTGGGAGAGCGGCGCAACCGCCGGCACCGGCCCGGCCGGGCCTTCGAGCGGCCCAGCTACCGCTTCGACGTGCTGGCCGACTACGGCGCCTTCCGCGACCTGCAGCGCCACCGCATGCTCACCATCGAGTGGCAGCAGCTGTCGCCCCGGCACGGCTACACCCGCCCCCGGGCCGTCGTCGACGCCGGCTGCGGCGACCTGTTCGACGAGACGATGGCCCGGTCCCGGGACCTGTACGAGGCCCTCGCCGAGCGGTTCCCGGCCCAGGCGCCCTACGCCGTCGCCCTCGCCTACCGGGTCCGCTTCGTCATGCAGATGAACGCCCGCGAGGCCATGCACGTCATCGAGCTGCGGTCCGCGCCCCA
This sequence comes from Acidimicrobiales bacterium, assembly GCA_035304465.1. GTDB lineage: Bacteria > Actinomycetota > Acidimicrobiia > Acidimicrobiales > VFJN01 > ZC4RG19. The sequence continues at coordinate 1,420 of DATGPY010000010.1, forward strand.
GGGGCATCCCGCCTACCGCTCGGTGGCCCAGCAGATGCACCGGCTCATCGCCGAGAAGGCCGGTCACCGGGCGATCGCCGAGGCGATGCGGTTCGCCGACCACTCCCCGGAGCCCGAGCTCGAGCGCCTACCGGCCGAGCGGCGGGCCGAGCAACGCCGGCTGTCCCGCTGACCCCGCGCCGACCACCGTCGGCGTGTTCCGTGTCACGTCACGTTGCCGTCATCGGGTCGCTACCCTGACCGCCCGCGCACCCCGGGTGGCCGGCGCGCCGGGCTGTCGGACCACGCCGAACCCGCGCCGCCGGGTGTCGCCTCCCGGTGGGCGCGTGCCTATGATCCCGGCCGCCCATGGCCGACCCCCGCGAAGGGACCCGATGGCTGACGACGAGACCCCCGACGAGATCTTCGAGGACGACCCCCTCGTCGACGACGAGGTGTTCGACGAGCCCGACGACCTCGACGCCGACGACGAGGTCTTCGACGAGATCGTCGACGAGGACGAGGAGGAGGAGGACGAGGTCGCGCCCGCGGCGGCCGGCAAGGCCCGCAAGGCCGCCGAGGACGAGGAGGAGGACGACGACGAGGAGGAGCTCGACCCCGACGACGTCGAGGCCGACCTCGACGAGATCCTCAAGGACCGCATCGCGGCGCAGGACGACGAGGACGAGGACGAGGACGAGACGCCCGAGCCCGACGACCGGGGCGACGGCGCCGGCCGCATCCAGCCCAAGAAGGCCGACGAGTTCGTCTGCCAGTCCTGCTTCCTCGTCAAGCACCGCCAGCAGCTGGCCGACGAGGAGCACATGATCTGCGTCGACTGCATCTAGGATGGCGCGCCCGTGACGGCTGCCGACGACGAGACGCCCCGCCTGGAGCACCTGGTCTCCCAGGCCGCCGACCTGTTCGTCTACGCGCCCATCGGCCTGTTCTTCGAGGGCCCCTCGATCGTCGCCAAGCTGGCCGAGCAGGGCCGGGCCCGGGCCGACAACGCCCGGTTGTTCGGCCAGTTCGCCGTCCGCCACGGCCGGGCCGAGTTGCGGCGGCGGGTCGGCGGGCTCGAGGAGCAGGCCGTCGGGGTGCTGCGCCTGCTCGGCGTCCTGCCGGACGACCCCGAGCCGGCCGACGCACCCCCGCCCCGCGCCACGGCGGCCGCGCTGGCGGCCGCGCCGGCGCCGTCGGGCAACGGCCAGGCCGACCCGGGACCATCGGTCGAGGACCTGGCCATCACCGACTACGACAGCCTCTCGGCGTCGCAGGTCGTGACCCGGCTCGAGGGGCTGACGCCCGAGGAGCTCGAAGCGGTCCGGGCCTACGAGCTGGCGCACCGGGGTCGCAAGACGATCCTCAACAAGGTCGCGCAGCTGCAGGCGTGACCGCGCCCCACCACCCGCACGAGGCGGCACGCACCGCAACCGACGCCGACCTCCCGGCGGTCGTCGAGCTCGTCGCCGCGGCCACCGCCGAGAAGCGCACCCAGAAGGGCGGCGAGCTCTGGTCTCGGCGGGAGCGCCGACACCGGCCGGTCGACACCGACCTCAAGGCGGTGCTGGCCGCCGACGACCAGGAGCTGGCCGTCGGCACGCTCGACGGCACCGTCGTCGGCTACGGCGTCGTCCGGGTCGAGCGGCTGTCCGACGGCGGGCTGCTGGGCGTGATCGACGACATCTACGTCGACCCCGGGGCCCGGGAGGTCGGCGTGGGCGAGGTGCTCATGGAGCACCTGCTCGACTGGTGCCGGGCCCGGGGATGCGAGGGCGTCGACAGCCTGGCCCTGCCGGGGGACCGGGCGACGAAGAACTTCTTCGAGTCGTTCGGGCTCGTCGCCCGGGCGATCGTCGTCCACCGCCGGCTGTCGTGAGCGGCGCGCCTCCCGGGCCGGTCCTGGGGGCGAGCGCGCTCGTCCAAGCGGAGGGGCGCCTGCTGCTCGTCCGCCGCGGCGGGCCGGACGCCGGCACCTGGGCGCTGCCGGGCGGCAAGGTCCGGGCGGGGGAGCGGGCAGCCGACGCGGCCCGGCGCGAGCTGGCGGAGGAGACGGGGCTGCGGGGCCGGGTCGAGCGGTTCGTCGGGTGGGCCGAGCGGATCGGTCCCGCCGGCCACCACGTGATCCTGTGCTTCGCCGTCGCGCCGCTCGACCCGCCGGGTTCGGCCGTGGCCGGCGACGACGCCTCGGCCGTCGCCTGGGTCCCGCTGGCCGAGGTGGCGGGGCACGGGCTGGTGCCCGGGCTCGCCGAGTTCCTCGCGGACCACGGGGTGATCCCGCCGCCCTGAGCCTCGGCACCGGCGGTCGCCGACCCGTGCCCCGCCGTGCGGTCAGCGGGGCGTCAGCGCCCCTTCCACCGGGGCGGCCGCTTCTCGATGAAGGCGGTCAGCCCCTCCGAGAAGTCCTCGCTGGACATGGCCTTGGCCATGCCCTCGATGGACATCTTCCAACCCACCTCGTCGGGGGCGTAGGTGGCCTCGAGCAGGATCTTGCGGGTCTCGCGGACCGCGACAGGGGCGTTGGCGCAGATCTGCTCGGCCAGGGCGGTGGCCGTCTCGAGGGCGGTGCCCGGCTCGCAGAGGCGGTTGACCAGGCCGTGGTGGTGGGCGAGCTCGGCCGAGATGGGGTCGCCGGTGAGGGCCAGCTCCATGGCGACGTTGAAGGGGATCTTGCGCGGCAGCCGGAACAGGCCGCCCGCGGCCGCGACCAGCGACCGCTTGACCTCGGGGATGCCGAAGGTGGCGGTGGTCGAGGCGACGACCAGGTCGCAGGCCAGGACGATCTCGGTGCCGCCGGCCAGGGCGGGACCGTCGACCGCGGCGATGACCGGCTTGGTGCGCTCGCGCTGCACGAAGCCCGCGAAGCCGCCGCGCTCGGTGCTCAGCGCGGCCGCGTTGCCGGCGTTGATCTCCTTCAGGTCGGCGCCGGCGCAGAAGACGGGCGGCTCGCCGGTCAGGATGCCCACCCAGATGCTGTCGTCGGCCTCGATCTTGTCGACGGCCTCCTCGATGCCGCGGGCGACCTCGCCGTTCACGGCGTTGCGCGCATCGGGGCGGTTGATCTTGACGACCGCGAACGGTCCCTTCTGGTCGAACTCGACAGCCATGGGGACACCCTAGTCATGGCACTGGCAGTGCAAAGAACCCGACCATCACCCACCGCGCGGCCGGTCGGCGGCAGGATGCGAGGAAACGTGAGCTAGGGTGACCGGGTCGGAACCGTGTAGTGGGTGTGGGCTCGGGGCACCGGCCCGGTTCCGACAAGGGGACGAACGACAGGACATGAGCGACGACGGCACCACCGGCCACCTGCAATGCCCCTTCTGCGGGGCGTACGAGGTCGATCGGCTGTTCATCGGTTCGCTGCGCATCGACGCCTGCACCTGCCAGGCGTGCGGCTCCCGCTGGGACGAGGACGTCTCCACCGGTCGCTACCGCGGCCGGGGCAGCGGCGAGTCGGTGCTCGCGCCGCGCGACGTCTGACCGCGTCGGGTCCGCTCAGGCAGCCGGGCCCGACGCGGCGTCAGCACCCTCGGCAGGTGCCTCCTCGCCGGTGACCGACGCCGGCCCGTCGGGCGCCGCGTCCTCGCCACCGGCGGCTGCGGTCGCCGGGTCGCCGTCGCCGGCGTCGGTGCCGTTGTCGGTGGTGCCGTTGTCGGTCGGTGCGCCCGCCGTGCCGGTCGCCCCGGCGCCCTCGGCCGCCTCGCCCGCGGCGCCGCCGGCGTCGTCCGAGGTCCCGGCCACCTCCGGCCCGCGGGCGTCGTCGGCCCCGGCGGCCGCCGCCGGCCCCTCGGACCGGTCGGACCGCCCGGACCGCTCGCCCTTGTCGGCCTTGTCGCCGCCCTTGCGGCCCTCGCCTTTGCGCCCGCGACGGCGGGCGGCGCTGCGCTCACCCCGACCCGCGCTCGGGTCGGGCTCGATGTCGAAGATGTGGGCGATCTCCGGCAGCCGGGTGGCCAGCCGGGCGATGGTCGCCCGTAGCTCCGGCGTCAGGCGCGGCGGCAGCGAATGGGGGATGACCCGGCGCCGCACCGGCGAGTACGCGAGGGCGTCGAGCACCGTCGCCCACCGCTCGGGGCTGGTCTCCGAGGTGAGCGAGGCGGCGGTGGCGTCGATCAGCTGGTTGGCGATGTCGCCCGGGATGGGGGAGCCGGCCTTGGGCGGCCGGGAGCTCAGTCGCAGGGCCCGCACGACCCGGCCCGCCTTCACGGTCTCGGCCAGCTCGGCCACCCACGCGGCCTGCTCCTTCTCGACCCGGTCGGCGAGCGCCTCCCGGAGCCGGGCGGCCAGGGCCCGGGCCTCCTCGTCGCGGCCGGCGTCGTCGGCGGCGTTGACGACCGAGCGCAGGTCGCGCAGGTCGATCTCGTCCACGATGGCGATGGCCGCCTCGGCCCGGTCGCGCCACATGGCGGCGAGGGCCCGGGGACGCAGGTCCTCGGCCACCCGCAACAGCTCGTCGGCCTTGATCTCGGGCTTGCCCGCGGCCCGGAGCTCCTCGTTCTGCTTGTCGAGGGCCTTGCGCACGGCGGGGATGCCACCGGCGAGCAGCTGTTCGACGATGGGGCGCTGCTCGGCCGGCACCGACTCCAGCAGGGCGGTGCGGTGGGCCTTGCCGGCGCGCAGGCGCTTCGGCCTCGGCTTCTCCTCGACCTTCGGGCGCGGCGGGCGCTGCGGGCGCTCGTGCCGCGCCTCCTGCCGCTCGCGGCGCCGGTCGCCCCGGCGCCCGTCCCGGCCCCGCCGGCGCTCGGAGCGCCGGGTGGTGAGCGTGGTGGTGACGAGCGGCTGGTCCGATCCCACCGGCTTGAGCTCGAGCACGTTCCCCTTGGGCTTCGGCGCCCGGGGCGGCGCCACCGAGACGACGGTCAGGCCGTCGAGGTGGCCCTCCACCTCGGCGCGCAGCACCTGACCGACGTGGGCGTCGCTGGGGAGGATCGATCCTTCGACGGTGCCCCTTGGCTCGCGGGCACCTGCGGCTCGCCAGGTCCAGGACCCGTCCTCGCGAACGCTGGTGAGCTCGATCTCGATCCGGCGGGACATAGGTGACCAACGCTAGCGCGACAGAGCCCGGCGACTCCCAGCCGAGACGCCCGCCGCGGCTGTGGCTGGTGTCACGACGGCCCTGGGTTCACCGCCGTGACCAGGCGTCCGGGGCCGCGAGGTGGCGCTCGGCCTCCTCGGGCAGGCGCCCGGCGACCAGGTCGGCGATGCTGACCTCCTCGAGGATCGACCGCAGCGCCGCCCGCGTCGCCACCCAGACCCGCTGCAGGTGCTCGGCGGCCCCGTGGTAGGTCGCGTCCTCGGGCGGCGTGCCGTGGACGTCGGCCAGCGGTCCCTCGACCGCCCGGATGACGTCCGCGATCGACACGGCGTCGGCGGCCCGCGCCAGCCGGTAGCCGCCCTCCGCGCCCCGCTGGCTGCCCACGATGCCGGCCCGGCGCAGGTCGGCGAGGATGTTCTCGAGGAACTTGGGCGGGATGGCCTGGCGCTCGGCCAGCAGCTCGCCCTTGACGACCGGCACCGGCGAGGCCGCCAGCTCGGCCACCGCCCGCACCGCGTAGTCCACCTTCGCCGTGATCCGCACGGCCCATTCGTACCTCGCCGACGGAGCGCCTGCCGGAACGCCCCCGGACCGCTACTGTCCGACGTGTCGACAAGGATCCTGACGATCCGTTAGATTTAGAACCTGTTCTACGGCGTGCGGTGGAGGCGGCCACCCGTGCGCCCGGATGGTCGATCCACGGAGGGGGGCTCTGTGATCACTCGTCGCGGCCTGGCCGCTCTCGCGGCGCTGGCGCTGCTCGCCGGCGCCTGCACGCGAGCGGACGGAGAGACGGAGGTCGGCGCCGCATCATCACCGCAGCCGGCCTCGGACACCGGCGCCGAGACCTCGGCCGACGGCGGGGCCGAGCAGGGCGGGAGCCGGCTCGACCGGGGGGCCTTCGGCGAGCTCGAGGAGGTCTGCTGGGACGGCGAGCCCGGCGAGTCCACCGAGGTCGGCCTGACCGCCGACGAGATCCGCCTCGGCCTCGTCACCGACCGGGGCTCCGCCGAGCGCCCCGGCCTCAACCAGGAGATGTACGACGCCGCCGTCGCCTTCGCGAACTGGTGCAACGAGCACGGCGGCATCGGCGGTCGGCAGGTCGTCGTCGACGACCTCGACGCCAAGCTGTTCGAGTACGGCCAGCGGGTCGCCGAGGCCTGCCAGCAGGACTTCGCCCTCGTCGGCGGCGGCGCCGTCTTCGACTCGCAGGACAACGGCGCCCGGGTCGACTGCGGCCTGATCAACATCCCCGGCTACGCCGTGACGCCCCAGGCCCGCGCCGCCGACCTGCAGGTCCAGCCGGTGCCCAACCCCGTCTACTCGATGGCGACCTCCGGCTACCGCTGGATCCAGGAGGCGAACCCCGACGCCGACCGCTTCGGCATCCTGTGGGTCAACCTCGACGGCCCGGCCACCGTCCACGACCAGGTCGTCGAGGTGGTCGAGTCCCTCGGCTTCGACGTCGTCTTCGACGAGCAGTACCGCCCCATCGGCGAGACGGGCTGGCGGGGCTACGTGCAGAAGATGCGCGACGAGGGCGTCGAGGTCTTCGAGATGATCGGCGAGCCCGAGAACATGGTCGCCCTGCAGCAGGCCATGCAGACCGAGGGCTGGTACCCGGTCGCCACGCACCTGCAGACCAACTTCTACGACGAGCGGTTCGTCGCCGAGGGCGGGTCGTCGGTGAGCGATGCCACCTACATGGCGTCGGTCTTCCCCACCTTCGACATGGCCGACGAGGTGCCGGCGATGGCCGACTACCTCGAGCTCGTCGAGCGCTACAACCCGGACGGCAAGGTCGCCATGCTCGGCATGCAGTCGCTGTCGGCGTTCCTGCTGTTCGCGACCGCCGCCAAGGCGTGCGGTGACGACCTGACCCGGCAGTGCGTCATCGAGCAGGCCGCCGCCCAGGAGGGCTGGACCGCCGGCGGGCTCCACTCGCCCCAGACGCCCGGCAACGTCGAGGCCTCGCCCTGCCGGCTGGCCATCCAGGTCACACCGGACGGGTTCGTCTACGACGAGGAGATGACCGACCCCAACGAGGGCGTCTACCACTGCGATCCGGACGACGTCCTCGAGCTGACCCGCGACTACGGCGTCCCGCGGCCCGAGCGCTGATCTTGGGGGCGGCCGACGATGGACCAGTTCCTCCAGGCCACGATCACCGGCATCGCGACCGCCGCCATCCTGGCGGTGGCGGCCAGCGGGCTGGTGCTCACCTACACGACGACCGGCATCTTCAACTTCGCCCACGGGGCGATCGGGATGCTGGGCGCCTTCGCCTACTGGCAGCTGCGCTTCGACTGGGGCTGGCCGGCCCCGGTCGCCCTGCTCGTCGTGCTCGGCGTCCTCGCCCCGCTGCTCGGCGTCGCCATCGAGCTGGTGGTGATGCGGGGCCTGCACGACGTGCCCGAGGCGGCCCGCGTCGTCGTCAGCGTCGGCCTGCTCGCCGCGCTGCTCGGCGCGGGCCTGTGGGTGTGGCCCACCGACCGGGCCCGACCGCTCACCCGGTTCTGGGGCAACGAGAGCATCTCGGTGCTCGGTGTCCGGCTCACCTGGCACGAGGTCGTGGCCATCCTCGTCGCCGTCGGCCTCGCCGTCGGCCTGCGGGGGCTGCTCCACGGCACCCGGGCCGGGCTCGCGATGCGGGCAGCCGTGGACGACCGGTCGCTGTCGATGCTCAACGGCGCCCGGCCCCACCGGTCGGCCATGCTCGCCTGGGCGATCGGCTGCACCTGCGCCGCCCTGGCCGGCATCCTCATCTCGCCGACCATCGGGTTGATGCACGTCAACCTCACCCTGATGATCGTCAACGCCTACGCGGCGGCGATGATCGGCCGGCTGCGCAGCCTGCCGATGACGTTCGCGGGTGCGGTGGCGCTCGGCCTGCTCGACGCCTACGCCCTCACCTACCTGCCCACGGACAGCATCCTGCTGGCGCAGTTCCGGTTCGCGATCCCCGTCATCCTCCTCTTCGCGGTGCTGCTGGTCCTGCGCCAGGACCGCCTGCGGGGCCACGCCTCCCGGTCGACCCGCGAGGTCGTGCCCCGGCCGGGGTGGACGGGAGCGCTGGCCACCGCGGCGCTCTTCGTGGCCGCCGGGGTCGTCGCTGCGCAGATCACCTCGGCGCCCGACGCCGTGGCCGTCCAGAAGATCGTGGCGGTGGCGATCATCGCCCTGTCGCTGGTCCCCCTCGTCGGCTTCGCCGGCCAGCTCTCGCTCTGCCAGATGAGCTTCGCCGGCATCGGCGCCGTCGTCATGGCCCACCACGGCCACGGCGGCGACCCCGTCGGGCTCGTGCTGGCCGCCGTGATCGCCGGCGCCGTCGGGGCGCTCGTCGCACTGCCGACCGTGCGGCTGGCCGGCATCTACCTGGCACTGGCCACGGCGGCGTTCGCCATGATGCTCGACCTGTGGATCTTCGGGCTGCGCGACTTCGCGGTCGGGCCGCTGTCGATCCGCATCTTCGGCACCGGGTCGGTGGCCGTCGACCCGGTCGACGTGCCCGGCGTCGACAGCCAGCACGACCGGCTCGTCTTCCTGTCGATCGTCTTCGCGCTGCTCTACCTGCTGGTCGTGGCCATCCGCCGCAGCACGTTCGGCCAGCGGCTGCTCGCGTTCAAGGACAGCCCGGCCGCCTCGGCGACGCTCGGCGTCAACACGATGCTCGTGCGGCTCGCGGTGTTCACGCTCTCCGCGGCCATGGCCGGCTTCGGCGGCGCCCTCTACGGCGGCACGCTGGGGGCGGTCAGCGCGCAGAACTTCGCCTTCGCGCAGAGCCTGCCGCTGCTGCTCCTCGCCGTGGTCGGCGGCATCGGCACGGCCGCCGGCGCGCTGGTGGCCGGCGTGCTGGTCGGCGGCCTGCCGCTGCTCGTCGACGTGGCGCCCTGGTTCGAGAACGTCAACCGGGTGCTGCCGGGGACGATGGGCATTGCCCTCGGCCGGAACCCCAACGGCATCGCCCACCAGATCCGCGAGGGGCTGGCGCCGCTGCGCCGCCGGCCGGTGCTGCTCGCCGGAACCGCCGCCGGCGTCGCGGTGGTTGTCGGGCTCCGGCTCGTCGACGTGCTGACCGGCACGCCGTTCGCGCTCGCGCTCCTCGCCGTGCCCGCGGCCGGGGGGCTCGCCGCGCAGGTGCTCGCCGCCCGGCGGGCGGCCGGCGCCGCGGCGGCCGAGGGCCCCGACGACGTGCCTCTCGAGTGGGCGGGCATCGTCCGCCCCTTCACGGCCGAGGAGGTCGCGACCATGGACCGGGTGCTCGGGCTCGAGCAGCCGCCGGACCGGGCACCCGGCCTCGCCGGCGCGCCGTCGGGGGTCAGCGCGCCGGCCCGGACGGCGGCGGGGGTGGGCCGATGACCGCGGCCACCTCCCCCGCCGCCGCGCTCGAGGTGCGCGACGTCGTCGTGCGCTTCGGCGGTCATCTGGCCCTCGACCGGGTCAGCCTGACCGCCCGGGCGGGCGAGGTGACCGGGCTGATCGGTCCCAACGGGGCCGGCAAGACCACGCTGTTCAACGTCGTCACGGGCCTGCAGGCGCCCCAGCGGGGCACCGTGTTGCTCGACGGCCAGGACGTGACCCGCCTGGCCCCGTACCGCCGGGCCCGGCGGGGGCTCGCCCGCACCTTCCAGCGCCTCGAGCTCTTCGGCCTGCTCACCGTGGCCGAGAACGTCGAGCTGGCCGCTTCGGTGCGGGGCCGGCGCCGGCCCGGGCGTAGCGCGGACGAGGCGCTGGAGCTGGTGGGCCTGCGGGACCTGGCCGGCGTGCGGGCCGACGAGCTGCCGACCGGCAAGGCCCGCCTCGTCGAGCTCGCCCGCGCGCTGGCCACCGGCCCGCGGGTGCTGCTCCTGGACGAGCCCGCGTCGGGCCAGAGCGAAGCGGAGACGGACGAGTTCCGCGACGTGCTGCTCACGGTCGCGGGGGAGGGGATCGCCGTGGTGCTGGTCGAGCACGACGTCCAGCTCGTCATGCGCACCTGCTCCCAGGTCCACGTGCTCGACTTCGGGCGGGTCCTGGCGGCGGGGACGCCGGAGGAGATCCAGCGGAACGACGCCGTGATCGAGGCCTACCTCGGCGCGGCCCCGGGGGTGCCGGCATGACGGCGCTCGACCCGACACCCGCACCCGCTGCACCCGCCGGCGGCCCCGACCCGGCCCTGCCGCTGGTCGAGCTGCGGGCCGTGCACGCCGCCTACGGCACGATCGAGGTCCTGCACGGCGTCGACCTGAGCCTGATGCCCGGCGAGGTGCTTGCCGTGCTCGGCCCGAACGGCGCGGGCAAGACGACGATGCTCAACGTGCTCGCCGGGCTGCACCCGTTGAGCGGCGGCGACGTCTTCGTCGCCGGCCGCCGGACGAACGGGGCCTCCGCCGCGGACCTGGCCCGGGTGGGGCTCTGCCTCGTCCCCGAGGGGCGCGGCATCTTCCCCAACCTCACCGTGCGCGAGAACCTGCGCATGGCGGGCCACACCGGGCACGATCCCCGGCTGGTCGAGGACGCCGCCTACGAGCGGTTCCCCCGCCTGGCGCAGCGGCGCCGCCAGCTCGCCGGCACGCTCTCGGGCGGTGAGCAGCAGATGCTGGCGCTGGCCCGGGGCCTGGCGACCGACCCCGCCGTGCTCGTGCTCGACGAGCTCTCGATGGGGCTGGCACCGCTGGTCGTCGAGGAGCTCTACGGCCGGGTCGCCGAGCTGGCCCGCGAGGGGGTGTCCGTGCTCGTCGTCGAGCAGTTCGCCCGGGTGGTCCTGGGGGTGGCCGACCGGGCGGCGATCATGCTCGGCGGCCGGGTCACCGAGGTCGGGACGCCCGACGAGATCGAATCGAAGCTGTCCGCGGCATACCTGGGTGGTTGAGCAGAGATGAGCGACAACAACAACGAGCGCGTCGAGAAGTTCAAGGCGGAGGTGGCGGCGATGCACCTGCGCGACCCCGCGACCGGACTCGACCGGCTCCTCGTGCGCCTGGGCGTCGCCGGCCTCGTGGCCGGCCCGTGCTTCAGCATCGCCGCCTGGTTCATCGCCCACGGCACCCGCAACCCGCTGCAGCAGCGGGACGCCATCGTCGTGGGGCTGATCGGCGTCACCCTGGCGGTCGTCGGCGGAGCCCTCTTCGTCAAGGGCTCGATGGCCGGCTTCCTCCGGTTCTGGATGGCACGCCTCTGCTACGAGCAGGGCGCCCAGACCGACCGGCTGGCCGCGACGCTGGCCGGCCGGGCCCGGCTCGAGGCCACGGGCGCGGCGGCCGCGGCCACCGCCGACGGCCGCGCGACCGACGAGGAGGAGCGGGCGTCGGACGACCAGGGCGCGACCCGGACCGGCTAGCCCCGGGGGGTCGGGGGAACCTCCTCGGCGGGCGGCCGGAGGTTGGACACGTCGTCGCCGGGCAGCGTGATGCCACGCGCCTCGCACGCCCGGGCGACCTCGTCGGGGAAGATGTTCGACACCAGGAACAGGTCGCGGGCCATGTTGTAGTCGGGGGCCAGCTCGCGGGCGTAGCGCTCGAAGTACATGAGCTGCTTGCTGACGAGCACGAGCTCGCGCACGGCCCGGGCGCTGTACTCCTGCTGCAGCTCGATCTGCCGGCGGAGGATCTCGCCCAGGCTGGCCTCGCCGAGCGTCATGTCGAACATCGGGTCGAGTACCACCTGCAGGCGGGCGGCCACCTCCTCGACCGGGCCGACGTCAGGGGCGAGGATGCCGATGCGCTGCCAGGCGCGCACGACGCGGGTGTAGTCCCCGTCGATCATCACCGTGTAGAGCGCGTCGCGCAGCGCGTCCCGGTGGGGGGCCGGCAACTCGCCCATGATGCCGAAGTCCAGGTACGCGGCCCGGCCGTCGTCGAGCACCCAGATGTTGCCGGCGTGGACGTCGCCGTGGAACGGCCCGTGCACCAGCGCCGCCTCCATCCACACCTTCAGCCCGCGCCGCAGCACCAGCTCGCCGTCGATCCCTCGGGCCCGGACCTCGTCGAAGCGGTCCAGCGGCGTGCCGAACAGGCGCTCCATGCAGATGACCCGGGGCCCGCAGTGGTCCCGGTAGACCTCGGGGGCGGTGATCCACGCGTTGTCACCGAAGCGCCCGATGGCGGCCCGGAAGCGCTCCTGCCGCTCGGCCTCGAGGGCGAAGTCGAGCTCCTCGTTCGTCGTGCGGTGGAGGTCCTCGACGACGCCCGGCGCGTTCACCAGGTGGCCGGTGCGGGTCCGGTCGACCAGCCGGGCCAGCCGGTACATGATGCGCAGGTCGCGGTTCATGCGGTCGGCGATGGCCGGGCGCTGGACCTTGAGGACCGCCTGGCGCCCGTCGCGCAGCACGCAGGCGTGCACCTGGGCGATCGAGGCGGCCGACAGCGGGCGGGGGTCGAACTCGGCGAACAGCTCGCCGGCCGGGGCTCCCAGGTCCTCCTCGACGATGGCCAGGGCGGTCTCGGCGGGGAACGGCGGGACGTCCGAGAGCGTCCGCAGGCAGGCGTCGGCCAGCCAGGAGGGGAACATGCCCGGCGACGAGGCGATGAGCTGGCCGAGCTTGACGAACGTGGGCCCGAGCGCCATGAAGGCCGCGACCAGCCCGGTGCCGGCGGCGTCGGCGAGCGCCCGCCGCGCCTCGCGGTCGCGCCGCAGGAGCCCGGGGAGGTGGCGGGGGTGGCGCACCAGGTGGGCGGCGATCGCCCGGAGCACCACGACGGCGAGCGTCACCCAGATCTCGACGCCCCGGAGCAGCTCGGGCGTGCCGAGCCGCAGCAGGTCCGACGCCTCGGGCGGCGGCGTGCCGCGCGCCCGGCCGGGACCGTCCGGGGCGGGGGGAGGGGGCGGCACCGTCACGGCAGCAGCCTCCCACGTCGCGCCGTCACAGCGGGGTCGAAGCCCGTGTCGCACATCAGTAGAACACGTTCTAACGTAGCGCCGTGGACTTCGACGACACCCCGGAGGAGGCGGCGTTCCGGGCCGAGGCGCGGGCCTGGCTGGACACCCACGCCATCCCGAAGGGGCACCCGGACGACTTCTCCGACGGGCTCTGGAGCACCGCCTACGACGAGGACACCTACATCGAGCGCTGCCGGCGGTGGCAGCGGACCCTCTTCGAGGGCGGGTGGGCCGGCATCACCTGGCCCAAGGAGTACGGCGGCCGGGGCCTGAAGCCGATCCACCAGGTCATCTTCAACCAGGAGCAGTCCCGCTACGGCGTCTCCACCGGCGCCTTCATGGTCTCGATCGGGATGGCCGGCCCGACGATCCTGGCCCACGGCACCGAGGAGCAGAAGCAGCGGTTCCTGATCCCGATGCTGCGCGGCGACGAGCTGTGGTGCCAGCTCTTCAGCGAGCCGGGCGCCGGCTCCGACCTGGCCAACCTCTCCACCCGGGCGGTGCGCGACGGCGACGAGTGGGTCGTCACCGGGCAGAAGGTGTGGACCTCGTCGCCGGAGCGGGCCCGGTGGGGCATGCTGCTCGCCCGCACCGACCCCGACGTGCCCAAGCACAGGGGCATCAGCTACTTCCTGCTCGACATGGGGTCGCCGGGCATCGAGGTGCGGCCCCTGCGCCAGATGACAGGGGAGGCACACTTCTCCGAGGTGTTCCTCGACGAGGTGCGGGTGCCGTCCGAGAACCTGCTCGGCGCCCCGGGCGACGGCTGGCGGATCGCCCAGACCACCCTGGCCGCCGAGCGCGGCTCCATCGGTGGCGGCCGCAACATGACGCCCGAGATGCTGATCCGCCACGCGCGCCGCCACGGCGTCGCCGACCACCCCGTCGTGCGCCAGCGCATCGTCGACACCCACATCCGCTTCGAGGTGCTGCGGTTCCTCGGGTACCGGATGCAGACCGCGCTCAGCCAGGGCCGGATGCCCGGCAACGAGGCCTCGGTCATGAAGCTGGCCTTCGCCCGCTACATGAAGGCCCTCACCGAGACGGCGATCGACGCCGGCGGCGCTCACGGCATGCTCGCCAGCGAGGAGGCCGGCGACGAGGGCATCTGGGTGCGGCGCTTCCTGCACTCCCCGTCCCTGCGCATCGCCGGGGGCAGCGACCAGGTGCAGGCGAACATCCTGGGGGAGCGGGCCCTCGGCCTGCCGCCCGAGCCCCGCACCGACAAGGACGTCCCGTACCGCGAGCTGGCCCAGGGCGTCCGGTAACGTCGCCCCACGATGGCCGAGGCACCCGCACCACCGCCGACGCTCACCAAGAGCCAGGCGGCGCGGCGCGAGCGGGTCGTGCGGGCCGCTCTCGAGCTGGGCGCCGAGGGCGGTTACGACGCGGTGCAGATGCGCGACGTCGCCTCCCGGGCCGGCGTCGCGCTCGGCACGATCTACCGCTACTTCCCGTCGAAGGACGCGCTGCTGCTCGCGGTCATGGTCGAGTGGCTCGGCGACCTCGAGCGCCGGGTCACACGCCGCCCTCCCACCGGGTCGACGACCGTCGAGCGGATCATGGACGTCATCGGCCGGGCGCTGCGGACCATGGACCGCGAGCCCCGGCTGACGGCGGCGGTGATCGCCGCCATGACAGCGGGCGACCCTGCGAGCGTCAGCGCCATCGAGGAGGTCACCCGGGCCATCGCCCGCATCCTGCGGGCGGCGTTCCCGGCCGGTGTCGACCCCGACCTCGAGGCGGCCGCCGCCAAGGTGCTCGGCCACGTGTGGTGGTCGGCGACGATCTCGTGGGCCAACGGCATGGGCGACATCGCCTGGGTCGAGGACGAGGTGCGCGAGGCGGCCGAGCTGATCGCCGACCGCTTCGGCTGACCGACCCCTGGCCGGGGCCGGCCTCAGCGGCCGAGCGCGACGGTCGTGCTGGCCAGCACCCGGCCCTCGTGCTCGAGCCGCACCGTGGCCGACTGCCGCGGCCCGGTGACGACCAGACCCAGCCGCAGCTCGGCGCTGCCGGTGATCCGGCCGAGGGCGCAGGTCAGCGAGCGCAGCAGGTTCACCACGACGCCGACGAGCGTCGGATCGGTCGGGCCGCACGACGTGCCGGACAGCGAGACCGCGTGCGCACCGGGCGACAGCTCGACGACGAGCTCCGCGCCGGCGAGCGTCCCGGTGCCCGGGTCGGCGACGTCGACGTCGAGCGTGCCGGTGCCCAGCAGCCCGGCCTGCCAGGAGGCGTCGAGGGTCACGCCCTCGTGCGGGCTCACGCCCACGTCCGCGCCGACGTCGACCCCGGCGCCCTCGCCGAGGCCGACCGACACGTCGGCCCCCACGTCGAGCCCGTCCCGCCCGGCGCGCACGCCGAGGTCCGCGCCGAGGCCGACGCCGATCGGGCCGGTGCCGACGTCCGCGCCGACGCCGAGGTCCACCGCGCCCTCGCCGACGCCGGCGGTGACGTCGAGGTCGACGCCGGGACCGGTCGACGGGGGCGCGGTGTCGCCGGGCCCGGCCGCGGTCGGGTCCGGGCCGTCGCTGCCCGGGGGCGCGGCGGCCGTCGCCGTCGAGGTGGTGCCCGCGCCCGCCCCCGGCGCGCCGGCGGGGCCGGGCGCCTCGGTCGTCGTCGCCTCGCGGTCGGCGACCGACCGGCCGGCCACCTCGACGGTGGCGTCGCGGCCGCCGCCCAGGTCGACCGTCGCGTCCACCGCCGCCACCCCGACCGCCACCGCCGCGACGGCGGCCAGGATCTTCGCCCCGATGCCCAGGCCGGCGCCCGCCGTCGCCGCGCTGCCGACCGCGGCGGTGGAGGCGGCGGTGCCGGCCGCCGCGCCACCGGCCGCGACGCCCGAGGGCGCGGCCGCACCGCCTGCGCCCGCCACGCTCGGCAGCGACGGTGCGAGGCCGTCCTCCGCGGCGAGGGCGAACACCGGGACGACGGCGCGGGTCAGCATGCGGTTGACGTCGCGCAGCTCGTCGACGAGGTCGCGGCAGCGAGCGCAGACCTCGAGGTGGGCGGCGGTCGCGTCGTGCTGACGCTTGGTGAGGCGGTCGCGCACGTAGGAGCCGAGCCGCTCGCGGTGCGGGGAGCACGCCACCGCACGGCCCTCGCGCACGTGCGCCTGCAGGTACGCCTCGCGCAGCCGCTCGCGTGCCCGGTGGGCGAGCACCGAGACGGTGTTGGCCGGGATCCCGAGCGCCCGGGCGATCTCCCGGGGGCGGCGGCCCTCGACCGCCGTCTGCCACAACACGGCCTGCCAGCGGTCAGGCAGCTCGGCGAAGGCGGCGGCCACGAGCCGCTGGTCGGCCGCGTCGAACGCCGGCGCCTCGGCGGCCAGGCCGACGGGCTCGGGCACCTCGTCGAACGCCTCGTCGCGCCGGCGGGAGCACCACTCGACCGCCAGGTGGCGGATGGTGACGTAGAGGTACGGGCGGAACGCCCCCTCCGGCCCGCCGCCGCGGCGGAGCGCGGCGAGGACCCGCTCGAAGGCTTCGTTGACGAGGTCCTCGGCATCGCTGCCCACCCGGTAGCTGCGGGCGAGCCGCAGGGCCGCGGCGCGGTGGCGGGTGTAGAGGTCCTGCACGGCGCGGGGGTCGCCGGCGCGGGCCGCCTCGAGGAGCTCGCTGTCGGTCTGTGCGGGAGCCGCCATGACGTCGTTGCCCTTGCCCAGCCGTGTGACGCACGTCATCCCAGCCGAGCCCCATCAGTGTTCCCCGGCGGGCCGGGGGGTAAACGGCGTCCGCCCGCCCGCCGACCGTACCTGACCGGCCGGTCATGAGGCATGACCTGGCTTTCTGGCCCTGCCCCCGCGGGATACGCTGCGCCGGACCGCTGAAGAGCAAGCTCACGAGGGGAACCAGCACATGCGCGCAGCCGTCCTTCGCAACGTCGGCGACGAGAAGCTCGAGATCCGGGACGACGTCGAGCTGGGGCCCGTGGGCCCCGGTCAGGTCAAGGTCAAGATCCACGCCACCGGCGTGTGCCACTCGGACGTCTCGGGCATGAACGGCACGATCCCCCAGCCGGCGCCGTTCGTGCCCGGCCACGAGGGCGCCGGCGTCGTCAGCGAGGTCGGTGAGGGCGTGACCGGCGTGCAGCCGGGCGACCACGTGATCATCGCCTGGAGCGCCCCGTGCGGCAGCTGCAAGTTCTGCATCGACCACAAGCAGCCCCACCTGTGCGTGAACGTCCAGTTCGCCGCCGCGGGCACGCCGCACTTCCTGCTCGAGGGTCAGCCGGTGTTCGGCTTCGCGGGCTCCGGCACCTGGGCCGAGGAGATGATCATGCCCGAGCAGGGGGTGGTGAAGATCGACCCGGACACCCCCCACGAGATCGCGTCCCTCGTCGGCTGCGGCGTCATGACCGGCGTCGGCGCGGCCATCAACACGGCCAAGGTCACACCCGGCTCGTCGGTCGTCGTGTTCGGCTGCGGCGGGGTCGGCATCTCGGCGATCCAGGGCGCGCGGGTGGCCGGCGCCTCGGAGATCGTGGCGGTCGACCTCGTCGACGCGAAGCTCGAGGACGCGCAGCGGTTCGGTGCCACCCACGCGGTCAAGCCCGACGAGCTCGAGTCGGCCAAGCAGTCGATCACCGGCGGCGACGGCTTCGACTACGCCTTCGAGGCGATCGGCCTGCCCGCCACCATGCGGGCGGCTTTCGACGCCACCCGGCGCGGCGGGACGACCTGCATCATCGGCGTGGGCTCGGCCGACCAGAAGATCGAGTTCAACGCCTTCGAGCTCTTCTTCGCCGAGAAGCGGTTCACCGGCTCGTACTACGGGTCGGGCGACGTGCGCAGCGACTTCAACCGCCTCCTCGGCCTGTGGCGCAGCGGCCGCCTCGACCTCGAGGGGATGATCTCCAAGAAGATCGGCATCGAGGACGTCAACGACGCGGTCGACGACCTGAAGGCCGGCTCGGTGATCCGCTCGGTCATCACGTTCTGAACCGCCGCGCCGACCGTCGAGACGGCACGGCTCCGGGGCCCGCACCCGCGGGCCCCGGTCCGCGCCCGGGTACCGGCGCGCCCGGCCGGCCACCGCCCTGAGCTGGGACGACGCGCCGTCCCCGCCTCCGCCGTCGCCGCGTGTTAACGTGCCGCCCGCGACGCACGAGCTGCCGCGCGCTGGGGCCGGCCGTCGCCCGGTGGCGGGGATCGCCGGCGGGCGACCTGGGGTGCCGGAGGTGAGCCGCAGCTCGCACGTCGTGACCAGTGCCTGCGGGCAGCACACGGAGCTTGGGGAGAGCAATGATCACAGCGCAACGCCAACGGCGGCGTGGCCGCGCAACAGCCGTCGTCGCGGTGCTGGCGGCCGCGATCGGCCTCCTCGTCGGGCTCGCGAGCCCGGCGGGCGCGGCGAGCCTGACCTACGAGGGCATCGAGGAGGACACCCGGGG
>DATGPY010000011.1:0-4003 GCA_035304465.1 Acidimicrobiales bacterium
GCGCTGCGCCGAGCGGGTCCTGCGCCAGTTCGACCTCGGCGTCGACGGCGTCATCATGCACGGCGCCACGCCGGACGAGCTGGCCCCGGTGGTCGAGGCCTACCGGGCCATCCGCCCGGCGGGCCGCTTCGACCACCTCGATCCCAACCCCGGGCGCTGAGCCTGGCCGCCCTGCGGGTTCCCGGCGTTCCGGCGTCTGTGGCGCGCGTGGGCACGTGAGGGGCGCCGGAGGGACCGGACGCGCGGCGCGCCCGTCCGGCGCGGTGCGCGCCGCCGGAGGTTCGGGTAGGACTGGCCCGTGGACGACGACCGGCGCAGAGAGGCGCAGCGGCTCGCCGACCTGGCCGACCGGCTCGACGCGCTGGCCGAGGTCGCCGACCTCATGGGCGACGAGGCCGGTGCCGCCCGCATGCGGTCCCAGGCGGCGGCCCGCCGGCTGCGGGCGCTGCGGCTGCTCGACGACTGACGCGCCGCGGCGCCCCCGGCGTCGTACCGTGCCCTCCATGGCTGAGACGATCGTCCTGTTCGACGGCCACGGCCTCGACGGGTGGCGCATGTGCGGGCCGGGCGGCTTCGAGGTCGTCGACGGCGTGCTCGAGACCCGCGGCGGCATGGGGCTGCTCTGGTACGCGGCCCGGGAGCTGATCGACTTCGTGCTCGACCTCGACTGGTCGGTCACCAAGCCCGAGGACAACTCCGGTGTCTTCCTGCGCTTCCCCGACCCCGGCGACGACCCCTGGGTGGCGGTCCACCACGGCTACGAGGTGCAGATCCTCGACGCCGCGGATCGGGCCGAGCGGTCGACCGGCGCCATCTACCAGAAGGCGGCGCCGTCGCGGCCGGCGTCCCGGCCGCCGGGGGAGTGGAACCACTTCCGCATCAGCGTGACCGGGCAGCGCTACCGGGTCGAGCTCAACGGCGTCGAGGTCGTCGACTTCACCGGCGACCGGCGGACCCGGGGGTACGTCGGCCTGCAGAACCACGACGACGACTCGCTCGTCCGCTTCCGCGACGTGCGGGTGACGGTGTGACCAGCCCCCGTCCGACGGCACCGCGCCGGCTCCGACGGCCCCGAGGGTTCGGACGCCCGGTGGCGTGGTAGGGCTCGGCACGCATGTCCGCTGACCGGCACGACGCCGTCGTCATCGGCGCGGGGCCGAACGGCCTCGTCGCCGCCAACGTGCTCGCCGACGCCGGGTGGGACGTGCTGGTCGTCGAGGCCGGCCCCCGCCCGGGCGGCGCCGTGCGCACCGAGGAGCTGACGGCCCCCGGGTTCCGCAACGACGTCTTCAGCGCCTTCTACCCCCTGGCGGCGGCCTCGCCGGTCATCGCCGGGCTCGACCTCGAGGCCCACGGCCTGCGCTGGCGCCACGCGCCGCTCGCCGTCGCCCACCCCACCCCCGATGGCCCCGCCGCGGTGGTCTCCCGCACGCCCGGGGAGACGGCCGCGTCGCTCGACCGGTTCCGCCCCGGCACCGGCGAGGCCTGGGAGGGCCTCTACGCCCGCTGGGAGGAGCTCTGCGGTCCGTTGCTCGACGCGCTGCTGGGGCCGTTCCCGCCGCTGCGCCACGGCGCCCGCTTGGCCGCCCGGGTCGGCCCCCGCCGCTGGCTGGACGTCGCCCGCTTCGCCCTGCTGCCGGTGCGGCGGATGGCCGAGGAGGAGCGGTTGGGGGAGGGCGGGGCGCTGCTGCTGGCCGGCAACGCGCTGCACTCCGACCTCGCGCCCGGGTCGAACCTCAGCGGCCTGTTCGGCTGGCTGCTCGTCTCGCTCGGCCAGCAGGTCGGCTTCCCGGTCCCCGCCGGCGGGGCGCAGGCGCTGGCCGACGCACTGGTCGCCCGGCTCACCGCGCGGGGCGGGCGCGTGGTGTGCGGCCACCCCGTCGAGGAGGTGCTGGTCGAGGGCGGCACGGCCCGGGGCGTCGCGGTCGACGGTTCGCCGATCGTCGCCCGGCGGGCGGTGGTGGCGGCCTGCCACGCCGAGATCCTCTACCACCGCCTCGTGCCGGCCGACGTCCTGCCGGCGGCGTTCCGCGACCGGCTGGCCCGCTTCCAGCGCGGCGACGGCACGGTGAAGGTCGACTGGGCGCTGCGGGCGCCGATCCCGTGGACCGACCCCGACCTCCGCCGGGCCGGCACCGTCCACATCGCCGACTCGCTCGACGAGCTCACCCTGACCGCGGCCGAGCTGGCCTGCGGGCTGGTGCCCCGGGCGCCGTTCGTCGTGCTCGGCCAGATGACGACGGCCGACCCCTCGCGGTCGCCGGCGGGCACCGAGTCGGCCTGGGCCTACACGCACGTCCCGAGCACGGTGGCGGGCGACGCCACCGGCCGCATCACCGGCCGGTGGGACGACGCCGACCGGGACGCGATCGTCGAACGGATCGAGGAGCGCGTCGAGGCCCACGCGCCCGGCTTCCGCGACCTGGTCCTCGAGCGCCACGTCATGACGCCGGACGGGCTCGCAGCGGCCAACCCGAGCCTGGTGGGCGGCGACATCGGCGGCGGCACCCACCAGCTGCACCAGCAGCTCGTGTTCCGCCCGGTGCCGGGCTGGTCGCCGCCGACGACGCCGGTGAGACGCCTCTACCTGGGCTCGTCCTCGGCGCACCCCGGTGGCGGCGTCCACGGGGCGTGCGGGGCCAACGCCGCGCGCGCGGCGCTGCGCCGCGACCGCTGGCGCCGCTGAACGTCGAGCACGTGTTCGAGCGTCGGGCGCGACCGCTCCGGGGGCGCCGGTCGCCGGAGGGGGAGGACGGCGTCGGGTCGTCCAGGCCGAGGTCGGTGGGTTCAGTCCCCGTCCCGGGCGCCGCGGGTGCCCCGGGCCGTCGTGGCCGCCAGCAGGCGGCGGGCGCGCCGGCCGAGGTCGTTGAGGTCGACCCGGCCGGCCTCCGCCGCTGCGACCAGCCGCTCGGCCAGGTCGAGGGCCTCGTCGACGATCGGGCTGCCGGCCGAGGGGTCCTGGCCCATGTCGTGCAGGATCGTGCGCTCGGTGCGCGAGGCCACGATCGGCTCGGGGATGCCCTCCACCCACACGCGGGTCCGGCGGCCTCCGCCGCGCTCGTCGCCCCGCAGCGGTTCGAGCGCGTAGATCCTGTCCGAGCGGGCGAACTTGCCGAAGCCCAGGAAGACCATGCGGGGCTCAGCCATGGGCCCAGTATCGGGTATCGCGCGCCGAGTGGCGACGACCGGACGACCCGCGTCAGTCGAGCGGCGGCGGGTCGAGCACCTCCCACACGCCGCCGGCGGTGGTGCCCAGGTGGCGGGCGAGCCGTGCCGCCGCGTCGGGCGTGTCGAGCTCGCGGGCGTCGATGACCGGCGTGCCCGTCGTGCGCCAGGCCCGGGCGATGGCGTGGCCCCACGGCGTGTCGAGGGCCGTGACGACGGCGTCGAACCGTCCCAGGGGGCAGGTGCCGTCCACGAGCAGGGGGCAGGCCTCGCCGACGCAGGGCCCGTCGCACACGACGACCTCGACGTCGGTGCCGGGCAGCGCCAGGTCGGCCCGCACGAGCAGCGGGTCCTCGGTCAGGATGCGGAGGCTGAGCTGCCGGCCGGGGCGGTGAGCGGGTCTCCGTGCCGTCGTTCGCGGGTGCATGGCTGCCTCCCGGGTGTCACCCCCATCGTGCGCGCCGGCGCCCCGCTCCCGGCAGGGCCGGAGGTCCCATCCCGTGGCGCGAGACCGCCCTGGGTGCGGGCGCCGTCCCGCGGTCGCGCCCGCGCGCCGGGGCCGGCGACGGGTTCATCCGCCGTTCACAACTGCGGCACGTCGGGGAAACACGCTGAGCGGAACCTTGCGACTGCCCCTCGGAGCCCGCGGGCCCAGGGGCGTGCCGCCGCACCCGTCGGCGGCACGGTGGCACCCCGGGGTGCCGGACGCAGGGAGGTTCCCATGGATCCTGGTGACGCCGCGTGGGTCTTGGCGTCAGCCGCGCTCGTCATGTTCATGACGCCGGGACTGGCGCTGTTCTACGGCGGCATGGACCGCCGGCGGAACGTCCTGAACATG
>DATGPY010000012.1:0-9523 GCA_035304465.1 Acidimicrobiales bacterium
GTCACTTTGCGTCGCGAGCGGCCGATTTCCTTTCACGAGGAGCCGTGGATCGAAGGTCTGCCCTTTCCGAAAGGGCCGGGCTACTGGGCGCTGACCCGCTACCACGACATCCTCGAGGTCAGCCGCCAGCCTGAGCTGTTCTGCTCGGGCAAGGGCAGCAACATCGCCGACCTGCCGCCCGACTTCAACGAGTTCTTCGGGTCGATGATCAACATGGACGATCCGCGGCACGCCCGCATGCGGCGCATCGTGTCGCGGGGGTTCACGCCCCGACAGCTCGAGCTGATGCGCACCGACGTCGAGGGCGTCGCGGCGCAGATCGTCGACGAGATGGCCGAGCGGGGCGAGGCCGACTTCGTCACCGACGTGGCGGCCCGCCTGCCACTGCGGATCATCCTCGACATGATGGGCATCCCCCGCAGCCAGGAGCAGTTCGTGTTCGACCACACGAACGTCATCCTCGGCTTCACCGACCCCGAGTACGTCGACGACATCGACGACCCCGCCGGCGTGACCACGGCGATCCTCACGGCCGGGGCCGAGCTGGCCCAGCTCGTGTCGGAGCTGGGCGAGGCCCGCATCAAGGATCCCGGCAACGACCTGGTCTCCGCCCTGGTGACCAGCGAGGTCGACGGCGAGAGGCTCTCGCCCCAGGAGCTGGCCTCGTTCTTCGTGCTGCTGGTCGTCGCCGGCAACGAGACGACCCGCAACGCCATCGCCCACGGGCTGTGGGCGTTCACCGAGCACCGCGACCAGTGGGAGCGGTGGCGGGCGGACGTCGACGGCCTGGCCACGACGGCGGTCGAGGAGATCGTGCGCTGGGCCTCACCGGTCCTCCACTTCCGCCGCACGGTCACCCGGGACGGCGTCCGGCTGCGCGACCACGAGTTCGCCGAGGGCGACAAGGTCGTCATGTGGTACTGGTCCGGCAACCGCGACGAGGCGGCCTTCGAGGACCCGCACCGCTTCGACATCGGCCGGACCCCCAACGACCACGTCGGCTTCGGCGGGCCCGGCCCGCACTTCTGCCTCGGGGCGCACCTCGCCCGCCGGGAGATCCGGGTCATGTTCACCGAGCTGATGCGCCGGCTGCCCGACATCCACGTCGTGGGTGAGCCCGACCGCCTGCGCTCGGGGTTCATCAACGGCATCAAGCACATGCGGGCCGAGTGGACCCCGGTGGCGCCCAGCGCCGCCTGAGCGGCGGCGCGTGCCCGTCGGGCCGGCCGCTCAGGCGCCGGCCCGGGCCGTGAGCGCGGCCAGGATCTCCGACCAGCAGGTCAGCGCCAGGTAGTGGGCGGCGCCGTCGACGACGGTGAGCGTCGCTCGCGGCAGGTGGTCCGCGTACCAGCGCCCGAAGGCCGGCGGCGTCACCTCGTCGGCGCTGCCGTACCAGAGGCGCACCGGGCACGGCACCGCGCCCAGGTCGACGGCGAGGGGCCGGGCCTGGGCCTCGACGTCGCCCGCCGGCCCGTCCAGCCCCGGCCGGACGGCCTCGACGAGCGCGGCCGCCATCCGCTCGGCGCCCCCGGAGACCGTCGCCAGCTCGGCCGCGTCCGCGGCGTTGCGGTGCTCGGCCTGGTGCTCGGCCGCCGTGGCCAGGTCGCACGGGTGGGGCGCGAGCAGCGGCGCCACCTCCGGACCCAGCTCGCCGGGCGGGGTCGCGTCACCCAGCTCGAGGACGCCGAGGCGGCCCTCGCCGGCCGCGCGCACCGCGGGGTCGTCGTAGGCCTGGCGGGGCACGAGGCCCCCGACGATGCCCAGCGCCGTCACCCGCCCGGCCAGCGGGCCGCCGGGGCGGGCGGCGGCGGCCAGCGCGACGCCGGTCAGCGCGCCGCCCGACCACGCCAGCACCGCGACCCGCTCGACGCCCAGGTGGTCGAGCACCCGGGCGACGTCACCGGCCACGACCTCGGGCCAGTCCGGCCGCCACAGCCCCGGGAGCGGGGACGAGCCGCCGTAGCCGGGACGGTCGAGCGCGAGCAGCCGCACCCCGGCGGCCGCGGCGAGGCCGTCGTCGGGGTGGCGGGCCAGGCGGGAGTCGGGCGTGCCGTGCAGGTGGACGACGACGGCGCCGTCCGGGTCGCCGACGTCGTCGAGCGCGACGACCCGCCCGCCGCCGACGTCGACGACGCGGCCGGGTGCGGGGGAGGGGGTCACGGCCGGGAACCTACACTTGCCGCCCGGCGGTACCGGCAACCCGCCTCACCAAAACCGGAGGTCCCCCATGCAACCCAGCCCCGCGGACACCGGCGCGCCTGCGCCCGGACCCGCACCCGACCGGGCCGGCGCCCCGTCCGCCCGCCCCCGACCGGCGGTCACCGCCACCCACCTCGCGGTGGCGGCGGTGGGCGCCTACGTCGGCGCCCAGGTCGTCGCCAACGTCACCAGCGTCAAGATCGGCTCGACCTTCGGCCGGGCGGTCGACATGGGCACCTTCGTCTACCCGATCACCTTCACCCTGCGCGACGTCGTCCACAAGACGCTCGGCAAGCGCTTGGCCCGCACGGTCGTCGTCACCGCCGCGGCGGTCAACCTGTTCCTCGCCGCCTACCTGCAGTGGGTGGCGGGCGTGCGGCCCGATCCGTCCTACGGGCTCGACGCGGAGTTCCGGGCGGTGCTCGGCCCGCTGTGGCGGATCGTCGTCGCCTCGATCGTCGCCCAGGTGATCGCCGAGCTGATCGACGGCGAGATCTACCACTGGTTCGTCCGCCGGGTCACGACCCGCTACCAGTGGGCCCGGGTCGCGGTCAGCAACGCGGTCAGCGTGCCGCTGGACAACGCCATCTTCGCCGTGGGGGCCTTCGGCGCCCTGCCGCTGCTCGCGGACGACCAGCTGACGCTGCCGTGGGGCGCGGTGTGGGACGTGTTCCTCGTCAACCTCACGGTCAAGGGCGCGGTGTCGGCGCTGAGCCTGCCGCTCATCTACCTCGCGCCCGACCGTGACTGGCGGCGCGACCCCGACGACGCCTGAGCGGTGCGCGACGACGTAGCGTGGCGACCGTGCGGACGCGAATCCTGGCCGGTGGCGGGCGGTGGGACGAGGTCCGTCCCGCCTACGAGGCGGTGGCGGCCGAGTCGCCGCCGCAGGTGAGCGCCCAGTCGCCGGAGTGGCTGGCCGCCGTCTCGGCCCACGCCCACGACGAGCGCACCCGGTGGCTGGTCGTCGAGGACGAACGTGGCCCGGCGGCCGTCCTTCCCTACCGGGTCGAGGAGCGGCGGGCCGGCCCGCTGCGGGTCCGGGTGCTGGCCAACGACCGGGGGGACGACGGCCTCGTCGCCCCCCGGCTGCGGCCCGAGCTGCTGCGCCGGGCGCTGCTCGCCGCCCAGGCCGAGGCGGGCGAGCCCGTCGATGCCGTCGTGCTCAACGGCCTCCGGCCCGGGCGGGGGTTCCTGCGCCTGGCCACCGCCCTGCGCTCCGGCCTCCGGACCGAGGTCCGCCACGGCGGCCACTCGGTGCTGCCGACGACCGCACCCGGCGACGAGTGGTTCGCCCGGGCCGGCCGCAACCTGCGGTCCGCGCTGCGCAAGGCGCGCAACCGGGCCGAGCGCCGGGGCACGCTCACGATCACCGAGGCCACCACGCCCGACGACGTCGCCGCCGGGTTCGACGAGTTCGTGGCCGTCGAGGCCACCGGGTGGAAGGCGGCATCCGAGGCGCTGGCCAGCAGCCCGGTCGACCGGGCCGTCATCCGCGACTTCCTCCTCGGCGCCGCGGCGGCCGGCCGGGCGCTCGTCCGCACGCTGCGCCTCGACGGTCGCCCGGCGGCGGTCCAGATCGCCTGGCGGGCCGGGCGGACGCTCGAGCTGCACAAGGTGGCCTACGACGACGGGCTCGCCGACCTGTCGCCCAGCAACCTCCTGCTGGCCGACCTCGTGCGGGCCTGCTGCGACCGGCCGGACGTCGACGGCATCGACCTCGTCACCATCCAGCCCTGGCACGCCCGGTGGCACGCCGAGGTGCACGCCACCTACCAGGCCCACGAGGCGCTCCTCCGGCGCCCGGGCGGGGTGGTGGCGGCCGCCGGGACGGTGGCCCGGGGCCTGCGGGGCCGCTTGCCGCGGGCTTGACCCGTGGGTCAACCTGGGGCCGTGACCGAGGCAGTCCCCGACGCCACCGAGGTCGTCACCTACCCGGGCGCCCGGCCGCCGGACCGGCGGCGCACGGTCGTGTCCCACGGCGTGCGCCTCGCCGTCCACGAGTGGGGCGACGCCGGTGCGCCGCCGGTCGTGCTCGTCCACGGCGGCTTCGACTTCGCCCGCACCTTCGACGTGTTCGCGCCGATGCTGGCCGACGCCGGCTGGCGCGTCGTCGCCTGGGACCAGCGGGGCCACGGCGACTCCGACCACGCCGCCATGTACTCGTGGGAGGCCGACCTGCGCGACGCGCTGGCGGTCATCGACTCGACGACCACCGAGCCGGTGCCGGTCGTCGGCCACTCCAAGGGTGGTTCGCTCATGACCCAGTTCGCCGCCTCGCTGCCCCACCGGGTGAAGGCGCTGGTGAACCTCGACGGGATGCCGCACGACCGGCCCATGCCCGACGTGCCCGACCGCGAGCGCACGAAGCTGCTGGCCGAGGAGCTGGCGGGCTGGCTCGACTTCCGGCGTTCGACCGCCACCCGCAGCCGGCGGCCCGACACCCTCGACGGCCTGGCCAAGCGGCGGGCCGTCCTCAACCCCCGCCTGCCGCTGGACTGGCTGCGCTACCTGGTCGGCGTCGGGGCCCGACGCGACAGCGACGGGTGGCGCTGGAAGATCGACCCGTCGCTGCGGCTCGGCGGGTTCGGCCCCTGGCGGCCGCAGTGGGCCATGGCCCGCCTGCCGAGCGTCTCCGCACCCTTCCTCGGGGTGCTGGGCCTGCAGCCGGAGACCTTGGGCTGGGGCACGCCGCCCGAGGCGGTCGAGCCCTGGCTGCCGCCCGGCGGCCGGCTCGTCGTCTACGAGGACCTCGGCCACTTCGTCCACATCGAGGACCCCGAGCGCATCGCCTCGCTCACGCTCGAGTTCCTGGACGCCGTCCGATGAGCGCCACCGTCGTCCTGCGCCACAACAAGGTCGAGCTCGCGCTGCACCGCCTGCGCGACGGCGAGGGCCGTCCGCTGCTTCACCTCCACGGCCTCGGTGAGCGCTCGCCGGACCGGGTGCCCGAGCACCTCGAGCCGTGGCCGGGGCCGGTGTGGGCGCTCGACTTCACCGGCCACGGGGAGTCCACCGTCCCCACCGGTGGCGGCTACTACTGCGAGCTGCTGATGGCGGACGTCGACGCCGCGCTCGCCCACCTCGGCCCGAGCACCGTCTACGGCCGGGGCCTCGGCGCCTACGTCGCGCTGCTCGTCGCCGGCGCCCGGCCCGACCTTGTGCGGGGCGCCATCCTCGACGACGGACCGGGCCTGCACGGCGGCGGGCCGGAGCCCTCCGGCGTCTTCGTACTGCCGACGCCGCTGCCGGTCACCGGGCCGCCCGACCCCTACGCGCTGCTCGAGCTCGGCCGCGACGTCCGGCCGCCCGACTACGCCGCCACCTACGCTCGCCAGGCGGCCACGCTGTCCGGCCTCGACACGGCCGTCGTGGTCGTGGCCGTGGCCCGGCCGCCGTGGCTGGAGGCGGTGGCCGGCGAGCCGGGCGTGCGGGTCGTGCCCCGGGCCGTCTGCACCGAACCGTTCGCCGCGGCCTGACGGGCCGGCCGCCGGCCACCCCGGTGCTCAGGCGTCGCGGGAGGCGACGAACCGGGCGAGCTCGATCAGCTCGTCGCGGGCCTCGGGCACGATGTCGGCCGCGTCGATGGCGTCGATGGCCCGGCCGGTCAGCTCGGCGATCAGCCGCTCGACCTCGGCGAGGGCGCCGGTCTCGACCAGCACGTGCTGCAGGCGGCCGATGTCCTCGTCGTCGAGGCCGGGGTCGCCCACCTGGGCGAGCAGGTCGGCCGCGCCGTCCCGGGCCTCCGCCGCCCGCTCGACGGCGATGGCGAGCAGCGGCGTCGGCTTGCCCTCCCGCAGGTCCTGGCCGACCGGCTTGCCGGTGCGCTCGGGGTCGCCGAAGGCGCCGAGCACGTCGTCGCGCAGCTGGAACGCCTCGCCGAGCGGGTCGCCGTAGGCCGACAGCGGGCCCCGGAGGTCGTGCAGCCGGCCGGCGAGCGCCGCCCCCACGTGGAGGGGCCGCTCGATCGTGTACTTGCCCGACTTGTAGCGGGAGATCCGCCGGGCGAGGCCGCGGTCGCGGTCGGCCCGGGCGGTGCCGACGAGGTCGAGGAACTGGCCGACGTTCAGCTCGAGCCGCAGCTCGTTCCACACGGACCAGACGTCGCCGGGCACGTCGCCGAGCAACAGGTCGGCGTAGACGTGGGCGAGGTCGCCGACCAGCACGGCCGCGCCCTCGCCGAAGCGTCGGGACTCGCCCCGCCAGCCCGCGGCCCGGTGCCGGTCGGCGAAGGTGAGGTGCGCGGTGCGGGCGCCCCGGCGGGTGTCGGAGCCGTCCATGACGTCGTCGTGCACCAGCGCGAAGGCGTGCAGCATCTCGAACGCCGCCCCCGCGTCGACGACCCGCGGGTCGTCGGGGTCGCCGCCCGCGCCGACGAACCCCCAGTAGCAGAAGGCCGGCCGCAGGCGCTTGCCCCCGGCGTCGACCAGCCGGCCGAGCGCCTCGAGCGGCGCCACCAGGTCGGGGTCGACCTCCCGCCAGCGCGCGATCTCACCGGACAGCAGGTCCTCGAGCCGCCGGTCGACGCGCGCGGCCAGGAAGCTGAGGCTCGGGGGAGCGGGGGATGGGCGGAGCATCTGCGCGCCCACGTTACGGGCCGCGGCGCCGGCCGGGCGCATCCGGGAGCCGGGTGCCGGCCGCGGTCAGTCCGCCAGGGCGTCGAGCCCGTCGTCGAGGTGGACCCGCCAGCCGCCGTCGGTCCGGCGGAGCACGAGCCGCTCGACGGACTCGTCGGCGCCGAGCGCGACGGCGACCTGGACGACCGCCTCGTCGCCCCGCCGATCGACCAGCTCGACGTCGCCCCACCGGGCGTTGGCCAGCACGGCGACGGTGGCAGCGTCGTCCTCGCAGGCCGCCACGGCCTCGTCGGCCGACCGGCCGGCGTAGGACTCGGGTGTCAGCAGGTCGACCATGGCGGCGCAGTCCCGGGCCTCGACCGCGGCGAGGAAGCCCTCGGCGGCCGCCACCGGGTCGTCGTCGCGGGCGTCGCCGGCTGCGGCCTCGTCCGCCGGCCCGGGCACGTCGCCGCTCTCCTCGTCGACGTCCGGCGGCTCGGTCGGGTCCGCCTCGGCCGCGGGCGCCTCGTCCTCGGTGGCCGCGGCGGTGTCGCCGTCGCCGCCGTCACCACCGGCGAGCGCGAGACCGCCGGCCAACCCGAGCGCGGCGACGACGACCGCCGCGCCGGCCAACGCCAGCCGGCGGCGGCCCCGGGCGGGCGCGGCGCCGGCCGCGTCGCGGGCGGTGGCGCCGGGGGCCGGGGCGGTGGCCACCGGCGGCTGCGCCGTGGTGGTGGCCGCGTCGCGCCCGTCCGCGGCGGGCGGCGGTGCCGCGGTGGTGGTCGCGTCGGGCGCGTCCGCGGCGGGCGGCGGGGGCGGCACCGGGCCGTCGATCGCGGCCGGGGAGGGCGCGGCGGGCGCCGCCGGGGCGTCGCCGGCGGCCTCCTCGGCCGACTGGGCGAGGTCGTCGTCGTGGGGATCGGGAGGTAGCGACATGGTGGGCTGCTCCGGCGCGAGGGCACTGCGAGGCCGGCGTGCGGCAGGTTCGGGGAGTCTGGCACGCCGCCGCTAGCGTGCGGTGTCGTGCCCCCCGCTGCTCGCCGGACCGTCGTCGTGGGTGCCCTCGTCGCCGTCGCGCTGGCCGCGTCGGCCGTCGCGGGCTGCGGTGGCCGCCAGCCCGTGGACCGCCTGCCGGCCGACACCGCCCGCTTCACCTACGGCGAGCGGCGGGCCGACATCGAGCTGCTCGAGTGCGGGCGCGAGGGGGACGTCGTCGTCATGGCCGGCCGGACCGGCGCCATGGTGCTGCAGGTGGAGGCCGACGTCGGCGAGGGCGGTGAGCGGCGGACCGGCGTGACGGCCGACCTGGGCGGCGACGGGATCTGGGGCGCCTTCGGCGTCGACATGCCCAGAGGGCCCGCCGGCGAGATCCGAGAGGTGCGGGTCGAGGGCGACCGGCTGGTCGTCGAGGGCACGTGGGTGATGTTCGACGACGCGCTGGTGCCGCGGGACACCGTCCAGGACGGCCTCGAGGGGCGCCTGGAGGCCCGCTGCCCCGACGACGGGGACGAGGCCGCCTGACGGGCGCCTCAGCCGTCGTCGTCGGCGTCGTCGTCGACGCCCTGGCCGGCCTCGTCGCCGGCGATGGCCGCCGCCGCGTCGGCCTCGGCCTCGAGCTCGCCGACGATCTGCTCGACCTCGAAGCGGGCGCCCGCGATGCGCTCGCGGCACAGGCGCAGCAGCTCGGCAGCCCGGCGGACCCGGGCGCCGAGGACGTCGACGTCGACCTCGTCGTCGTCGATCTCGTGGAGGATCTGCTCGAGCTCCCGCAGGGCGTCCGCGTAGCGCAGCTCCGCGGTGCCCGGCTGACCGGTGGTGTCGTCTGTCATCGCGTGCTCCCGGACGGGGGTTCGGGGTCGGCGGGCGGGTCGGTCGGCGTCGCCGTGGTGGAGGTCGCCTCGACCGTGCTGCGGACCTGACCGTCGGCCAGGGTGGTGACGAGGTCGTCGCCGGGCCGGACGGCGGCGGCCGAGCGCACGACGCGGCCCGAGCCGTCGCGGGTGATCGACCACCCGCGGGCGAGCACCCGCGCCGGGTCGAGGGCCCGCACCTGGGCCTCGACGGCGTCCAGCCGGCGGTCGGCGGCGGCCAGCGCTCGGGCGGCCGTGTGGGCCAGACGGCCGCCGGCCACCTGCAGGCGCTGCTCGTGGGCCCGCAGGTGGGCCCGGGCCCCGGCCTCGACCCGGCCGACCGTCCGCTCCAGCGTGGCCGCGGCTCGGCGGAGGGCGGCCCGCGCCCCCCGGGCCACGTGCCGGTGGCGCAGGTCGAGGTCGTGGTCGGCCACGGCCAGGCCGCGGCGGGTGACGGCGGCCACGTGCCGGCCGCAGCTCCACAGGTGCGTCGCCTCGCGCCGGCTGCGGTGGCGGGCGGCCGTGACGACGGCCCGCCAGGTCTCCTCGGTGCGCTGCGCGACCTCGCGCACCTGCGCCACCACGGCCTGGGCGCACGCGGTGGGCGTCTTGTAGCAGGCGTGCGCCACCTCGTCGGCCACCGAGCGGTCGATGTCGTGGCCGATGCCGGTGAGCACCGGCACGTCGACCCCGGCGACGGCCCGGGCGATGATCTCGCTGTCGAAGGCGGCCAGCTCGGTGGTGGCGCCCCCGCCCCGCACCAGCAGCACCAGGTCGACCCCGCGGCGGGCCACCGTGGCCAGCCCCCGGGCCACCGACCGGGCGGCCAGGGTGCCCTGCACCCGCACGTCGGCACGCAGCACCGAGAAGCCGATGCCCGACCGGCGCAGCTCGTCGAGCACGTCGTGCTCGGCGGCG
>DATGPY010000013.1:0-13524 GCA_035304465.1 Acidimicrobiales bacterium
CAGGACGGCGACGTCCGCGCCCGGGTCGTCCAGCACCGCGAGGTCGTCGGCGATCGTCACCTCGGCGCCGAGGGCGCGGGCGAGCGCCACCATGGCACTGGTCCCCGACCGCTCGTCCGAGCGGGGGTCGAGGGGCGTGGCGCCACCTCCCCCGATGGCGACCAGCAGGGCGAGGGTGACGACGACGGCGGCGACGACGGCAGCGACCGTCAAGCCGGTCGACGGGCGGGTGCGGGTGGCGCTCACGTCGGCACCGCGACCTCGGCCCGGCGACCCGCGACGGCGGCGCGCGCCTCGTCGGCCAGGGCGGCGAGGCGGTCGCGCTCGGCCGGCCCGGCGGGGGCGCCGCCGTACCAGACGTCCTCGAACAGGTCGGTGGCGGCGGCGAAGGCGGCCGCTGCCTGCGGCGCCCCGGCCCGCACGTCGTCCACCAGCTCGCGGGCGGTGCGCCCGACGAGGTCGCCGATCACCCCCCGTCCGGCGAGGTCGCCGACGAGCACCCGGTAGCGGGCCCGCACCGCGTCGCGCCACCGGCCCTCGGCCTCGCACCGGGCGACCTCGGCCTCCCAGTCGACCGCCTCGTCGTCGACCGCCTCGTCGTCGACCGACACCAGGACCTTGCCGGCGCCGTCCTCGGGCACCCGCGGGCTCCGCCGCCAAGCGCTGCGGTTCCGCCACACGAGCCAGGCGACGAGGGCCGCCAGCAGCGCGAGGACGACCCAGCCGACCCAGGTGGGGATGCCGGCGACGCCGAGGCCCAGCCCTGACAGCAGCGACTCGAGCCGCTCGGTCACCCACTCGGCGGCGCGCTCGAGGATCGTGCGGTCGTCGGACCACTGGTACTCGGGCCGGGACAGGATCTCGTCCGCCGCCCGCCGCGCCTCGGCGGGGGTGTGCTCCGGCGGCGGCAGGTCGAGGAGGCGCTCAGCCGGCACGATCGAGGACGGCCCGGGCGGCCATCTCGAGGTCGAGGCCCTCGCCCCGGACCCGCAGGTCGAAGTAGAGCAGCACGGTCGCCGCGCCGACGAAGGGGAGCACCAGGGTCTGGGCGACGATCGAGCCGAGCGCCAGCAGCGGCCAGCCGACGTCGTAGCCGACCCACAGCGCGAGCGACTGCGGCACCGCCGCCAACGCCTGGGCGATCACCGAGGCGACGAGGCCCATGAGCAGGGCGATCCCCATCGTCGGGAAGTAGCGGTTGCGCACCAGCCGGATCGACCGCCGCATGGACTCGCCCGCGCCGCACCGCTCGACGCCGATGGCCGGCGCCACCGCGACGAACAGGGGCATGACGAACAGTAGGCCGATGTAGCAGCCGAACGCGCTGGCGATCTCGGCCAGCTTCACGGCGACGAACGAGCCGAGCAGCGCGGGCCAGTGCCGGCCGACGGCCCGGGCCATCTCGCCGGCGGGGGCGTCCCGGCCCATCAGCCACTGGCCCACCAGGTGCCCGATCGCCGCGGCGATGCAGACCAGCGCGACGGCCGGCAGCACGATGGCGAGGACCATCGCGAGGATGTCGCCGCCGGTGGTCCGCGTCTGCTCCTCGAGCACGACCGGGTCACTGCTGACCAGGGGGGCGAGCGCGGCGCCGCCGAGGTCGCGCTGGAGCCAGGCGACGACGAGGTGGGTGGGGACGACGAACACCGCCGCGAGCGACATGATCCGCAGCGGGCGGGCCTTCACCACCGCGAAGCCGCCGTCGAGGATGTCGGCGACCGTCATCGGCCGCAGCGCGACGGTGGGCACGGCGCCACCGGCCGGCGGGGCGTCGTCGTCGACGACGGGCGCCGCGTCGACCGGGATCGCGGCGTCCGGGGCCGGCACGTCCCCCGACGCCCCCGGGACCGCCCAGCCTCCTGCCCTCGGGTCCTCCACGGGCGCCATCATCGCCCATGATGACCCGTGCCGCCGACCACGCGGGAGGCTCCCCCATGCACGGCTACCGACCGAGCACCTACGGCGACCGCTTCGCCGACGTCTACGACGACTGGTACCACGACGTCTCCGACGTCGAGGCGACCGTCGAGCGGGTGGCGGAGCTGGCGGCGGCCCGCGACGGCCGCGTCCTGGAGCTGGGCGCGGGCAGCGGGCGGCTCGCCGTGCCGCTGGCCGAGCGGGGGCTGGAGGTGTGGGCCGTCGACGCGTCCACGGCCATGCTCGCCCGCCTGCGCTCCAAGCGGGGCGGTGGCCGGGTGCGGGCGGTGCTCGACGACATGGCCGAGCTGCGGGCCGGGGACCTGCCGCAGGACGGCGTCGGCGTCGTGCTGTGCGCCTTCAACACGCTGTTCAACCTCACCGACACCGAGTCCCAGCGCCGGTGCCTGCGCCGGGTGGCCGAGCTCCTGGCCCCCGACGGCCGGCTGGTCCTGGAGGCGTTCGTGCCCCCGCCCGACGACCCGGAGCAGGGAGCGGTGAGCGCGGTCGAGCCCCGCCACATCGGCCTCGACGAGGTGGTGCTGACCGTCAGCCGGCTCGACCCCGAGGCCCGCACGGTCACCGGCCAGCACGTCCAGATCACCGAGGCGGGGGTGCGCCTGCGGCCCTGGGTGCTCCACTACGCCTCGCCCGCGGAGCTCGACGAGCTGGCGGCGAGCGCCGGGCTGCGGCTCGTCGAGCGTCACGGCGGGTGGCGGGGCGAGCCGTTCGGCGCGGACTCGGACACGCACGTGTCGCTCTACGCACCCGGCGCCTGACCGGCCTTTCGGCCCTGGTCAGCGGGCGGTCGGCGGACGAGTACGTTTGGCGCGGTGTCCACGATCGTGGTTCCCCCGCCCCGGCGGGCGCCCCGTCCCGTCACCCGCCCGGGCCACGGCCGGAGATGAGCCAGCTCCGACTCAACCCCCTCACCGGACGGTGGGTCACCATCGCCACCGGCCGTGACGACCGGCCGCGCGAGCTCGCCCGCGGCCGGGCGCCGGTGCAGGCCGACCCGTCGCTGCCGTGCCCGTTCTGCCCGGGCAACGAGGAGGCGACGCCGCCCGCCCTCGAGACCTACGACCGCAAGGGCGAGTGGGTCGTCCGGGTCGTGCCCAACCGGTACCCCGCCTTCGTCGGCGAGGGGCCGCTGCAGGTGCACAACCTCGGGCCGGTGTTCACGCAGGCCGAGGCCGCCGGCATCCACGAGGTGCTCGTGTTCACCCCGGAGCACGGTGCCTCGTGGGCCGACCTGGACGACGCCCAGGCGGCGGTGACGATGGCGGCGCTGCGCGACCGGATGGAGGCCCACGCCCGGCGCCCGCACGTGCGCTACACGCA
Organism: Acidimicrobiales bacterium; assembly: GCA_035304465.1. Lineage (GTDB taxonomy): Bacteria > Actinomycetota > Acidimicrobiia > Acidimicrobiales > VFJN01 > ZC4RG19. Next base: position 3,259 of record DATGPY010000013.1, read on the forward strand.
GGCCATCGTCAACCACGGCCGAGAGGCGGGCGCCAGCATCGAGCACCCGCACGGCCAGCTGCTCGGCATCCCCTTCGTGCCCGGCGAGATCGCCGAGGAGGAGGCGGGCTTCCGCCGCTTCGAGGGCTCGTGCGTGATCTGCACGGCGATCGAGGCCGAGGAGGCGGCCGGTCACCGGGTGGTGCACGCGGACGAGCGCGTGGTGGTGGTGTGCCCGTTCTGGTCGGGCACGCCCTACGAGATGCTGGTCATGCCCCGGGCCCACGAGGTCCACATCACGAACGCGGCACCGCCGGACGTCAGCGCCGTGGGGCGCGCCGTGCGCACCGTGCTCGCCCGCCTGCGGGGCGCGCTGGGGGACGTCTCCTACAACATCGTGTTCCACACGGCGCCGCACCGGCACAGCGGGCCGTTCCACTGGCACGTCCACGTGCTGCCACGGGTGACGACGGTCGCCGGCTTCGAGCAGGGCACCGGCGTGATGATCGACGTCGTCGCCCCCGAGATGGCCGCCCGGCACCTCGCGGTCACGGGCTGAGGCGGCGGCGCCCCGCCGCCGGCCCGGGCGGCCGGGGCCGGAGGGACGTCAGCCGCCGTCGGGCGCGGGACGCTCGGCGGCGAGGGCGGTGGCGGCGTCGTAGGCGCGGCGGCGGGGGACGCCGAGGCGGGCGGCGACCGTGCGGGCCGCGTCCCGCGGGGTCGCGCCGGCGGCCAGCTCGGCCTCGACCGCCCGGCGGACCTCGTCGTCCCCGGCCGGCGACGGCGCCGGCGCGCCCTCGAGCACGACGACGATCTCGCCCGGCGGGCGCCGCTCGCTGGCCCAGGCGACGGCCTCGGCCAGCGTGCCCCGCCACACCTCCTCGTGGAGCTTGGTCAGCTCGCGGGCGACGGCCACCCGCCGGTCCCCGCCGCAGACCGCGGCCAGGTCGGCGAGCGTGCGGGCCAGCCGGTGGGGCGCCTCGAACAGCACGGTCGTGCGGCGCTCGGCGGCGACCTCGGCCAGGCGCTCGTCGCGGGCCGCGCCCTTGCGGGGCAGGAACCCCTCGAAGGCGAACCGCCCCGCCGGCAGCCCGCTGACCACCAGCGCCGTGAGCGCCGCCGACGGCCCCGGCACCACCTCGACGGCGTGGCCGGCCTCCACGGCCGCCGCCACCAGCCGCCGGCCCGGGTCGGAGATGCCCGGCATGCCGGCATCGCTCACGAGCGCCACCCGGTCGCCCCGGGCCAGCCGGGCCAGCACCGCCGGGATCTCCCGCTGCTCGGTGTGGTCGTTCACGACGACGAGCGGCCGTCGCTCGATGCCGGCCAGGGACAGCAGCCTGCCGGTCCGGCGGGTGTCCTCGCAGCAGACGACGTCGGCCGAGGCCAGCGCCTCGGCCGCCCGGGGGGTGAGGTCGCCCAGGTTGCCGATCGGGGTGCCGACGAGCACGAGCGCGCCGCCGCTCACCCCTTGACCTCGAGCCGGTCGCCGGGGGCCAGGCCCCAGCGCTCGAAGGCGCCGGCCTCGGCCTCGATGACCGCCCGCGCCCGCCAGACGGGCAGCGAGATGCGGTACGGGGGCATCGTCAGCGTGCGCACGACCCGCATCTCCGCGTCGCAGAAGGCGACGTCGATCGGGAACCGCATGCCGACCGTGTGCACCGACCGGGCGGGCCGCAGCAGGATGGCGCCCGAGAAGCCCTCGCGGCCGAGCAGGCCCTTGGCCCGGGCGCGGTGGCCGTCGGCGATCTCGAGGCTCGCGAGGACCTCGCCGTCACGCAGCAGCCACGGCACGACGACCATGATGCCGATCCCGCCCGGCGGGGCACACCTCCCGGCGCGGGTGGCGTGCCCGCCGCCCCTACACGTTGAACCGGATCTCCAGGACGTCGCCGTCCTGGACCTCGTAGTCCTTGCCCTCGACCCGCACCTTGCCGAGCTCCCGGGCCTTGGCCCACGAGCCGATCTCGACCAGCTCGTCCCAGCGGATGACCTCGGCCCGGATGAAGCCCTTCTCGAAGTCGCTGTGGATGACCCCCGCGCACCGGGGCGCCTTCCAGCCGGCCTTGAAGGTCCAGGCCCGGGTCTCCTTCTCGCCGGTCGTGAAGAAGGTCCGCAGCCCGAGCAGGTGGTAGGCGGCGTGGACGAAGCGGGGCAGGCCGCCCTCCCCCAGCCCCAGCGCCTCCAGCATCTCCGCCCGCTCCTCCTCCGGGAGCTGGGCCGCCTCGGCCTCGAGCTGCACGCACATGCCGAGGACCTCGGCCCGGCCGCCGAGCTCCTCCTCGACCGGCCGGACCACCGCGGCGACGTCGTCGAGCTGGTCCTCGCCCACGTTGACGACGGCCAGCACCGGCCGGTTCGTGAGCAGGAAGTAGGGCGCGAGCAGGGCACGGGCCTCCTCGTCCAGGTCGCTGCGGTAGATGGGCGTACCCTCGGCCAGCGCGGCCTCGGCCGCCTCCAGCGCCGCCACCTCCTCGGCCAGCGACCTGTCCGCCTTGGCCGCCTTGCGACGCTTGGCGAGCTGGTTCTCGACCGACTCCAGGTCGGCGAGGGTCAGCTCGAGCTCGATGACCCGCAGGTGCTCCAGGGGGTCGGAGGGGCCCGGCACCTCGGGGTCCTCGAAGGCCCGCAGCACGTAGACGACCGCGTCGACCTCGCGGATGTTGGCCAGGAAGCGGTTGCCCAGCCCCTCGCCCTTGCTGGCGCCCTCGACCAGCCCGCCGATGTCGACGAACTGCACGCTGGCCGGCACGACGTTCCGGCTGTTCGACATGCGGGCCAGGGCGTCCAGCCGGGGGTCGGGCACCTTGGCCACCCCGACGTTGGGGTCGCGGGTGGCGAACGCGTACGGCGCGGCGAGCGCGCCGCCGCCCGCCAGGGCGTTGTACAGCGACGACTTGCCGGCGTTGGGGAGACCGACGAAACCGAAGCGTTCCACCCGGGCAGGCTACTCACCGCCGGGCCCCGCCCCGCCAGGCGGCCCACGGCGCGGCGGGGCCGGTCGCGCACGGAGTGTGGCCACCGGCGGGTAGGTTGCCGCCCATGGAGCGGGAGATCGTCGTCCGGGGCACGGGTGAGGCGCGCGCCCTCCCCGACCTCGCCAGCCTCCGCGTCGAGACGACGGCGGACCACAAGACGAGGGAGGGCGCCCACGAGGCCCGGGCCCAGCTGGCGGCGCAGGTGGACGCGGTGCTGGCCGAGCACCGCAACGCCATCGGGCGCACGACGATCGCCGCCAGCTGGCTGCGCCCCCGCACCCGCTGGCACCGGGGTGAGGACGTCCAGACCGGCTGGCGGGCCAACCGCACGACGTTCGTCGAGGTGATCGTGCTCGACGCGCTCGGCGAGATCATGACGGGCGTCGTCGAGGCCGGCAGCACGGTGCAGGGCCCGGAGTGGCACATGGCGCCGACCAACCCGGCCTTCGACCAGGCCCGCCGGGCGGCCGCCCTGGACGCCCGCCACCGGGCCGAGTCGTACGCCGAGGCCCTCGGCCTGCAGCTCGGGCCCGTCGCGTGGGTGGCCGAGCCGGGCATGCGGGACGGCGCCGACGTGCCCGTCGCCGCCAACCGGGTCGAGCCGACCGCAGTGGCGGGCGCCGAGGCCGTCGGCTCCGACCCCGGCGAGCCGGCCGAGGACCTGACCCCCGCGGAGCTGACGGTCGAGGCGACCGTCGAGGTGGGGTTCCGGATCCTGTGACCGCGACCGCGCCGATGCGCCCCGCCGACGCCCTCGACCGGATCGTCTACCTGCTCGACCGCGCGCTGGCGGAGCGGGCCAAGGTCCGGGCGTTCCTCCGGGCCCGCGACGTCGTCGAGGAGGTCGGCGACGACGAGGTCGAGCGCCTGCACGCTGCCGGCAAGCTGACCGACCTGCCGGGGATCGGTCCGACCACCGCCCGGGTGATCGCCGAGGCCCTCGAGGGCGAGGTGCCCGCCTACCTGGCACACCTGGAGGAGGAGACGGCGATCGACCCGGGCGAGGGCGCCGAGCTGCGGGCGGCCCTGCGGGGCGACTGCCACACGCACTCGACCTGGTCGGACGGCGGTGCGTCGATCGAGCAGATGGCCCGCACGGCGATGGCCCTCGGCCACGAGTACATGGTGCTCACCGACCACTCGCCCCGGCTGACCGTCGCCCACGGCCTCAGCCCGGACCGGTTGCGGGCGCAGCTCGACGAGGTGGCCGTGCTGAACGAGCGCCTGGCGCCGTTCCGCATCCTCACCGGCATCGAGGTCGACATCCTGGAGGACGGCTCGCTCGACCAGGACGAGGACCTGCTGGCCCGGCTCGACGTCGTGGTGGCCAGCGTCCACTCGAAGCTGCGGATGGAGCGCCGCGAGATGACCCGGCGCATGGTGCGGGCGATCGCCAACCCGCACGTCGACATCCTGGGTCACTGCACGGGGCGCAAGCTGGTGGGCCGGGGGCGACCGCCGTCGTCCTTCGACGCCGAGATCGTGTTCGCGGCCTGCGCGCAGTTCGACACCGCGCTGGAGATCAACTGCCGCCCCGAGCGGCAGGACCCGCCCGACGACCTGCTCGCCCTGGCCCTCGAGTGGGACCTGCGGTTCTCGATCGACACCGACGCCCACGCCCCGGGCCAGATGGAGTGGCTCGCCCACGGCTGCGACAAGGCGGCCCGCCACGGCATCGCCCCGGAGCGGGTCGTGAACACGATGCCGGCCGACGAGCTGGTCGCCTGGGCGGCGTCGCACGGCCCGTGACGGCGTCGCGCTGTGACCTTGACGACCTTGCCTTGACGGCCTTGGCAGCGGTAGCCTGAGGGCATGGCCCGCAGGTCGACGGCCCCGACGGCCCGCCCCTCCACCGGCCCGCCCGCCGGCACGGCGCTCGCCGACCCGCTCGACCCCTACGTCGAGCAGGTCTCCGCCGAGATCACCGCCGAGCTGGCCCGCCGGGTCGCCCGGCTGCGCGCCCAGGGGCACAGCCCCGAGGCGCTGGGCAGCGCCGACGCCCTGGCCGCCCGCATGCTGGCCGCCATCCCCCGGCCCTCGCCCTGGGCCGAGCTCGGCCCCTTCTACACCACCTCCGGATTCGCCCGGGTGCTGGGCGGCATCACCCGGCAGGCGGTGGACGAGCGGCGCCGCCGGCGCACCGTCGTCGCCCTCCGCACGGCCGACGGCAGCTGGGTCTACCCGGCGTTCCAGCTCGACGACCGCAACCGGGTGCTGCGGGGCCTGCCCGCGGTGCTCGACCGGTTCCACCCCCGCACGCCCGAGGACGAGTGGATGGTGGCGTCGTTCCTGGTCGCCCCGCAGCCCGGCCTCGGCGGCCGGAGCATCGTCGACCACCTGCGCGAGGGCGGCGACCTGCAGCCCGTCCTCGACCTGGCCGACGAGCGCGCCGCCCGCTGGGCCCTGGCGTCCTGACCCGGCGCGGCGCCGTGGCCGACGAGACGGCGGGGCCGACGCGCCCCCGGCAGCAGCCGAGCATCGCCGAACCGCCCCCACCGGAGGAGTTGGCCGGCTTCCCCGTGTGGCACGTCCACGCCGGCACCGTGCTGTGCCGGGTGACGGCCGCCGAGCTCGGCCCCTGGTGGTTCTCGAGCGACGGCCAGGGCCGCTTCGACCTCGCCCCGCCTCGGGGCACCTGCTACCTGGCCGACGACGAGGTCGGCGCCCTGCTCGAGGTGCTGGGGCCGACCGTCGTCGTCAGCCCCGAGTGGGCCCGGCGCCTGAGCATGTGGCACCTCGGCCTGCCCGACCAGTGCAGCGCCGCCGACATCACCGTGCGCGCCGCCCGGGGCTTCGGCGTCACGGCCGAGCTGGCCACCATGACCCCCTACGCCCTCCCCCAGCGGTGGGCGGCGGCGTTCGCCGCGGCCGGCCTCCAGGGCGTGCGCTACCGGGTGCGGCACGACCCCGGCGGCAGCCGGGCGCTCGCCATGTTCGGCGCGGCCGGGGAGCGGCGCCGCTGGCCCCGGGGCCGCCGGCAGCCCGTGGGCGCCGAGCTGCTCCACCGCCTCGCGGCGGAGGCGGGCGTGCAGGTCGCGCCGATCCCCACCCTCGAGGACCTGGGCGAGGTATGGGACTGATCCCCCCGCCGCCGGCCCGTCGCGAGCCGGTCGTCGACGTCGTCCACGGCGTCGAGGTCCCCGACCCCTACCGCTGGCTGGAGGACGGCGACGCCGCCGACACCCGGGCCTGGGTCGAGGCGACCAACGCCCGCACCCGGGCGCTGCTCGACGCCCGCCCCGGCCGGGCCGAGCTGGTCGAGCGCTTCGCCGCGCTGTTCCGGGCCGGCGTGGCGACCGCGCCGGCCGTCCGGGGCGGCCGGGTGTTCTCGCTCGACCGGTGGGGTGACCTGGAGCAGGCCGTGCTGGCCGCCCGGGACCTGCACGGCGGCCGGCGACCGCTGCCCCGCACCGTCGTCGACCCCCACGCCCTGACCGGCGACCCCACCGCCGCCCTCGACTGGTACGCGCCGTCGCTCGACGGCCGACTGGTGGCGTTCGGCATCTCCACCGGCGGCGACGAGCGCAGCACCCTCCACGTGGCCGACGTGGCCACCGGCGAGCTGCTGGCCGACCGCATCCCGTTCACCCGGGCGGCCTCGGTGGCCTGGGCGCCGGACGGCACCGGCTTCGCCTACACCCGCTACCCCGACCCCGCCGTCGTCGGCGAGGAGGCGGCCGACTACCACCGGACGGTGTGGTGGCACCGGCTGGGCGACGACCCGGCCGTCGACGAGCTCGTCTTCGACGACCTCGTCGACGAGACGGCGTGGCCGTCGGTCGAGCTGTCCCGCGACGGCCGGTGGCTGCTCGTCGAGGTGTCCCTCGGCTGGACCCGGGTCGACGTCCACCTGATCGACCGCTCGACCGGGGAGCGACGCCCGGTGGTCGAGGGCACCGAGGCCGTCAGCTCCTTCACCGTCGTCGGCGACCGGCTGGTCGGCACCACGACCCTGGACGCGCCCCGGGGCCGGGTCGTCGCCGCGCCGCTCGACTCGCCGGGGCCCGACCGCTGGCGGACCGTCGTCCCCGAGAGCGACGACGTCGTCGAGGGCGTGGCCGTCACCGCCGGGTCGCTGCTCGTCGCCTCGTCCCGCGGGGCCCTCGGCCGTCTCGGCCGGCTGCCGCTCGCCGCCCTGCACGACCCCGCCGCGGCCGGGGCGCCCGCCGAGGTCCCGTTGCCCGAGCCGGGCTCGGTCGTCGGGCTGGCCGGTGACCGCGACAGCGAGGCGGCCGTCGTCGCCTTCACCTCGTGGGCCCGGCCGACCGGCCTGTGGCGGTGGTCGCCGGCCGACGCCGGTGTGGCGCCGGAGCACGGGCCACCGCTCGAGCCGTGGTCCGACCTGCCGTCACCGGTCGACCCCGGCGCCTACCGGGTCGGGGTCGACCGGTACCCCTCCACCGACGGCACCGAGGTCACGCTGTTCACGCTCCGCCGGGCCGAGGTCGAGCCCGGCCCCGACACGCCCACGCTGCTCACCGGCTACGGCGGCTTCGCCGTCCCCATGAGCCCCGCCTACACGCCCGCGGGGGTGGCGGTCGCCGACGACGGCGGCGTCTACGCCGTCGCCTGCATCCGCGGCGGCGGGGAGCACGGCGAGGACTGGCACCGGGCGGGCATGCGCGAGCGCAAGCAGCAGGTGTTCGACGACTTCGCCGCCGCCGCCGACTGGCTGGTCGCGCAGGGCCGCACCCGGCGCGAGCGCCTGGCCGTCCGGGGTGGCAGCAACGGCGGCCTGCTGGTCGCCGCCACCATCACCCAGCGGCCGGACCTGTGCCGGGCCGCCGTGTGCGCCGTGCCGCTCACCGACATGGTGCGCTTCCCCCGCTTCCTCATCGCCCGCCTGTGGACCCCGGAGTACGGCGACCCCGACGTCCCCGAGGAGTTCCGCTGGCTGTGGGCGTACTCGCCCTACCACCACGTGGTCGAGGGCACCTGCTACCCGGCGACGCTGGTCCTCACCGGCGAGCAGGACAGCCGCGTCGACCCCGCCCACGCCCGCAAGTTCGGGGCCGCGCTGGCGTGGGCCACCAGCTGCGGCGACGAGCGGCCCGTGCTCGTGCGGGTCGAGCCCCGCGCCGGTCACGGCCAGGGCAAGCCGGCGTCCAAGCAGGCCGAGGAGGCGGCCGACGTCCACACGTTCCTCCGCTGGCAGATCGGGCTGGGAGCATGACCGACGACGATCGCACCGAGACCGTCTTCGACCGCATCCGCCGGGCCTGCGCCACCGTCGCCGGCCGGGCGCGGCACGTCACCGTCGACCTCGACGCGCTCGACCGGCTGGCGGGCACGATCGAGCCCGAGGAGCCCCCGCTGCTGCCGGAGGAGCGACCCTCCGGCGACGAGGAGGCCATGGCCATGGAGGTCCTGGCCTGGAACGCCGTGAACTTCGGCTCCGGCTGGTTCCCGGTGCTGCGCAAGCGGGAGGGGCTCTCCGGCGCCCGCAGCCTGGCCGAGTCGCTGGCCGACCACGTCGCGGCGCACGGCCCGCCGACCGCCGAGTGGTTGTGCGGCGTCGACGTGGCCACCTGTGCGTCGATCTTCGGCCAGGACCACCCGGGCCCGGTCGACGACCTGCTCCAGCTGTTCGCCCGGGCCTGGCACGACCTGGGCGCGCTGCTCGCCGATCACGGTGGCTCGGCCGCCGCGCTCGTGCGGTCGGCCGGGGGGTCGGCCGACCGGCTCGTGGCCACCCTGGGGTCGATGCCGCTGGCGGCGGACGTGACCCGCTACGGCGAGGAGGGTGACGGGATCGAGGTGCCCTTCTACAAGCGGGCGCAGATCACCGTGTCCCACCTGGTGCGGGCCTTCGGCGGCGAGGGGCTCGGCCGGTTCGACGACGCCGACCGGCTCACCGCCTTCGCGGACAACCTCGTCCCCCACGTGCTCCGCATGGCCGGGGTCCTCGTCTACGACGACGACCTCGCCGGGCGCATCGAGCGGGGCGAGCTGCTGGAGCCCGGCAGCCCCGAGGAGGTCGAGATCCGCGCCTGCGGCGTGCACGCCGTCGAGCTGCTCGCCCGGCGGGCCGGCGCCACCCCGGCCGCCGTCGACCACCAGCTGTGGCAGCGGGGCCAGGACCCGGCCGTCAAGGCCGTCCCCCGGCACCGCTGCCGTTGCAGCTGGTACTGAGGCCGTCGGCGCGAGCGGCCGGCCCGGTGAGCGGGCGGCGCGTCGCTGTAGGGTGCCGTGGCCATGCTCGACCACGTCTTCACCGATGCCATCGGCGCGCTGCGCGACTCCCTGGAGCGGGCGTTCCTGGAACGCCAGGCGTTCGAGGAGCGCTTCCAGGTGGACGTGCTGCTCGGCGACGTGACGTGGGAGACCTCCTACGGCCTGCCCGGTGAGGGCCTGCCGCCCCGGGTGCAGGCCGACCTGACGCTGGACTGGCCGACCTGGGCCCAGACCGCCTACCGGTCCTGGTACATCGGCGAGCCGTTCAACGACCCGCCCCGCATCGACATCGAGCTCGTCATCCGGGTCCAACGCCTCGCCGAGGCCCCCGACCCGAAGGTCGTGCTCGCCGTGCTGCCCGAGACGAGCGCCCCGATCGGCCACGAGCGGCTGGAGCGGTCGGGGCCGACGATCGAGACCGTGTGCTCGGCCGACCTGGAGGAGCGGGAGTACGCCATCGAGGTGTCCTACGAGGGCAGCTACGAGCTGGACGAGGCCGCGCTCGAGGACGGCACCATCCTCGACGACCACCTCAGCGCCATGGGCGGGTGGATCGCGTCGACGCTGGTGCGCCTCGGCGACCTGACCCTGCCCTTCCTCCCGCCGGTCGAGGAGGACCACTGACCGGCTGATCGGTCGACGCGCCGCGTGAGGCTTCGACCACTCTCCGCTTGACCTTTCCGCGCCGCTGCGGAAACGTTCTCCCCGACACCTCGAGCTTCTCCCCCGCCGGGCCCGGCCCCGGTGCCCCTGTCGAGGAGGCCGTCGCATGTCCAAGCGTCCCGCGCGCTGGCTCGCCGCCGTCCTGTGCGCGCTCGCCATCGGCGCCGCCGGCTCGTGCCACGTCCCGGAGAGCCACGTCACCCGCAGCTACTACATGGCCCGCAACAGCAAGGACGACGCGGTGCTGCTCGGCTGCCGCAACGCCGACAAGACGGGCCGGATGACGCTGTTCTTCGGCGCCCCGACCTGGGCCCGGGGCGGCTACGGGGCCACGGCCTGGGGCGCCCCGGACATGCACCTGTGGGACATCCAGAACACGGTCATGGACTTCATCCGGGGCTACGCCTGGTGCCGCACCAACAGCAGCCACCGCATCCAGATCGGCATCGGCACCTCCAACAGCACCATCGAC
>DATGPY010000014.1:0-2772 GCA_035304465.1 Acidimicrobiales bacterium
CGGCTCCACCGACGGCACCACCACGTCCTCACCCAACGGCGTCTCCAAGATGTCCGACACCGCCTCCGGCAGACGCCGCTCCGCCATCTCCTTCGCCTGCCGCGTCAACGCCCGCAACGGACGCGTGATCGACCGCGACACCAGCCACGCGGCGAGGCCGGCGACGACGATCGCCGCCGCGGCCAGCACGAGGAACCACCGCTGCCGGGCGACCGCCGCCGACTCGATCTCCGCCGCCTCCTGGCGCACGACCTCCTTCACGCCCTCGCCGTAGATCGTGTACGGGAGGGAGTCGGGGTCGTCGCCGGTCGAGTAGTTGAAGGCGCCGATGAGGTCGACCTGGCCGGTCGTGAGGGCCTCCTCGACCACCCGGGCGAACTCGCGCACCTCCTCGGAGGCGAGCAGCCGTTCGACGTGCTCGGCGTAGGGGCCGGTGCCCGAGGCGGCGATGGAGTCCCAGGTGTCGCGCAGCCGGGCCAACCCCTCGGCGATGGATGAGATCTCCTCGGGGGTGTCGACCCCGTTGGGCGGGTCGCCGACGAGCGTGGCGAGGAGCAGGTCGCGGATCAGGTGGGCGATGAGGTCGGTCTGCTGGGCGTTGAGGGCGATCAGCCGGACGCCCTGCCGCAGCACCGGGTCGTCGATGGCGTGGGCGACGCGGTCGTTGGCCTCGACGAGGACGTCGCGGATCTCCGTGTAGCGGTCGAAGACCTCGATGACGGCGTCGACGTTCGCGAGGTTCCGCTGCGAGTCGGGCGTGGCCATGACCTCCGCCCGCAGCTCGTCGAGCTGGTCGAGGGCCTCGAACGCCGGGGCGTACGCATCGGCGATCGATCCGCCCTGGCGGGCGACCTCGGCCCGGAAGTCCTCGATGGCGGCGTCGGTCTCGGCCGCACCTTCCGCCGGGTCCTCGATCCGCAGGGCGAAGTTGTCCTCCTGCCCGAGCATGTAGACGCCCGCGGCGTTGCGCTCGTTCTCGATGGCGCTCAGGATGCTCGCCGGCCCGAGGGTGATCTCGACCAGCGCCCGCTGGTCGGCGACCTCGGCGGCCTCGTTGGCCGCGTTGACCACCTCGATGGTGGTGACCGCCACCAGGGCGCTCAGCGGCACGGCGAGCGCGGCGGCCAGCTTCATGCGGATCGGGACCCGACGCACGGAGGTGTCTCCAGGGTTCAGGGGGTGGGCTCTGCGCCCCGCGGCGGTGGGCGGACCCCTCCCCGGGCGGCGCGCGACCAGCCCGGCGCGGTGCCCTCCCCAGCCGTCGACAGGGCTCGCGCCATCATCGCGCTGACGCTGGCGTCATGCCACGTAGAGCGCGAGCGGTCCCCGGTGCAGCACCCTCCGTGGCTGGACCCGGGTCGCTGGGATCGGTCAGCCCTGGTCGTTCGGGTGACGGGTCCGGGCGTGGTCGAGGCCGCGCTGGACGCCTGCGGTGAAGTTGGCGAGCAGGTTGTAGACCTCGTCGGCCTTGCGCGACGGCTCGCCGGGGGCGCCGCCGGCCTGGGATCCCGCCTGTGGGCCCGCGGCCTGCGGGCCGGCAGGCTGCTGCGGCGCGCGCGTCGGGCTGCGGCGCACCTGGAGCGGCGAGGTCGTGGGCATCTGGGCGCCGCGGACGCGGCGGGTGAGGCCGCTGGGGGTGGCGCCACCCTGTCCCGGCTGGCCCGAGGGCGCCGTCGGGCTGGGCTGCGCCGGCCGGCCGAACGGGCTCGACGGCGCCTCCTGGCCCGGGCCGGGCTGTGCGCCCTGGCCGAAGGGCCCGGCCTGCCCACCCTGGCCGAACGGGGAGGCCGGGCCGGGCTGGCCGGCCTGGTCGTTCTGCCCGGCCCGGCCGAGCTGGCCGGACCGGCCCAGGTGGCCGAGCTGGCCGAGCTGGCTGAACGGGCTCGACGGCGCCTCCTGGCCCGGGCCGGGCTGTGCGCCCTGGCCGAAGGGCCCGGCCTGCCCACCCTGGCCGAACGGGGAGGCCGGGCCGGGCTGGCCGGCCTGGTCGTTCTGCCCGGCCCGGCCGAAGGAGCCGGTCGCCGGTGCACCGGTCCCGGGGACCTGCGGGTTCGCCGCGGTGTGCCGGGACGTGACGCGGCTGATCGAGTCGAGGACGGTTTCGTCCGGCTGGGCGGCCAGCGCGCGCATCTCGCCGGTGTCGACCACCCGGGGGGCGCGCTTGACGAGGCCGCTGGGCGTGCGCTGCGGGGTCGAGGACTGGCCGTCGGCCCGGGACGGCTGCAGCTGCGACGGGGCCGGTGACGGCGAGGAGGCCTCGGCCGGCGGCTGCTGGTCCGAGGGCGCCCAGCCGCCGGCCGGCGTGCTCGAGGCGCTCGCGGGCGACGAGGTCGCCGGGGGCAGCGACGCCCGGCTCGCCGGCGGTGCCGACGCGGGCGTGGGCGGCCAGACGTCCCGGGCGGCGTGGGGCTCGTCGGCCTGCGCCGGCGCCTGCTCGGTGGTGAGCAGGCCGGGTGGGAGCTCGACGGTGGCGGTGATGCCGGTGCCGGGGGAGTTGTCGAGGCGGACCTTGATGTTGTGGCGGGCGGCGAGGTTGCCGGCGACGTAGTGGCCCAGGTACTTCGACGGCGCGACGGTGAAGCTCTCCAGCCCCGCCAGGCGCCGGTTCGCCGCCTCGATGTCCTCCGGCGGCATGCCCAGGCCGGAGTCGATGATGGCGAGGGTGTAGCCGCCGTCGGTGTTGTTGCGGCCGCGGATGTCGACGGTCTGGTCGGGGGGTGAGAAGACCAGGGCGTTTTCGATGAGCTCGGCGAGCAGGTGGGCGAGGTCCGC
>DATGPY010000015.1:0-13027 GCA_035304465.1 Acidimicrobiales bacterium
GGGGGCCGACGTCATCAAGGTCGAGCCCCCCTCCGGCGACTACGTGCGGGAGATGACCTGGCCCATCGTCGAGGGCGTGTCGCTGATGCACCTGCACATCAGCCGGGGCAAGCGCTCGATCACCCTCGACCTGCGCACCGAGGCGGGCCGCCAGGTGTTCCTCGACCTGGTGCGCGACGCCGACGCCGTCGTCGAGGCCATGCGCCCCGGCGGCCTCGAGCGCCGGGGCCTGGGCTACGAGGTCCTCCGCGAGGTCAACCCCCGGGTCGTGTTCATGACCATCTCCGGCTACGGCATGACCGGGCCCTACAAGGACATGCCGAGCCACGGCGTCGCCTACGACACGTGGGCCGGCCTCGTGAACCCGGGCATCGACGAGGAGGGGTTCGCCTACATCCCCGAGCACCCCTCGATGGGCATCCACGCCGGGCCGCTGTTCGGCGCCCTCGGCATCCTGGCCGGCATCCTCCAGGCCCGGGCCACCGGTGAGGGCTGCCGCATGGAGGTGGCCCAGGCCGACGCGGCCGCCGCCATGGACTGGTACCGCAGCGAGACGTGGAAGGCCTACGAGCGGCCCGAGTCGGAGGTGACCGGCAACAAGGCCGACGACTACGAGCGCCGGGCCCCCGGCACCGCCGGCATGCGCCACGGCGTCCGTTACCAGATCTACGAGTCGAAGGACGGCTTCGTGCTGCTGCAGGCGTCCGAGCGGGAGTTCTGGCGCAACTTCTGCGCCGGCGTCGGCCGCATGGACCTGTTCGAGCGCTGGCCCGGCGCCAAGGTGGCCGACCACGCTCCGGGCAACCGCGAGCTGCAGGCCGAGCTGCGCGAGATCTTCCGCCAGCGGACGACGGCCGAGTGGGTGGCCTTCGGCAACGAGCACGACACGCCGATCGCCCCGGTGAACACGCCCAAGACGCTGCTGGACGACCCGCAGTTCCGGGCCCGCATGCCCCTGCTGCCCCGGGAGCGGCTGGGCGCCGAGCAGCTGCCGACGCCGATCAAGCTGGTCGACGGCGCCCTCCCGGTGCCGACCCGGGCGCCGACGGTGGGCGAGCACACCGACGAGATCCTGCGCGAGGTGCTCGGCTACGACGAGGGGAAGGTGGCCGAGCTGCGCTCGTCCGGCGCCCTGGGGTGATCGCCGGTCACACACGGTGACCAGACCCGTCGATAGGGTCCCCGGGGTGCGCAGGATCCGCCCCGTCGTCGCCAGCACGGTGCTGGTGCTCGGCCTCGCGGCCGTGCAGGGCGTCGGTGTGGCGACCCACGCGCTGCGGGGTGGCGAGCCGCCCGTCCGGGGGCTGGCCGCGCTGCCGGCATCGCTGCAAGCCGACGGCCGGGCCGAGCGCGACGTCGACGCCTACGCCGGGCCGGGCACCTGGGTGGACGTCTACGACATCGGTGCCACCGGGGACCCCGCCACCGTCACCCCTGCCGACGTCGACGCCATGGCGGACGCCGGCGTGCGGACCATCTACCTGCAGGCGGCCCGGGACCGGGGCAGCGGCCGCCCCGCCGTGGTGGCACCCGCCGTCCTCGGCGCCTTCCTGGTGCGGGCCCACGAGCGTGACATGCGCGTCGTCGGCTGGTACCTGCCCCGGTTCGCCGACGTCGACCGCGACCTGGCCCACCTGGAGGCCATCGCCGCGTTCGAGGTGTTCGGCCACCGCTTCGACGGCATCGCCGTCGACATCGAGTGGACCGACGACGTGCCCCGCCACCGGGAGCGCTCGGAACGGCTGGTCGAGCTGTCGCAGCGGCTGCGGGAGGCGGTGGGCGACGACGCCCTGGGCGCCGTCGTCATGCCGCCGGTCCACCTCGAGGAGGTGAACACCGACTTCTGGCCCGGGTTCCCCTGGGAGGAGCTGGCCGAGCTGTACGACGTCTGGCTGCCCATGGGCTACTGGACCGACCGCACCACCGCGTCGGGCTACCGCGACGCCGCCCGCTACACCGACGAGAACCTGCGCCGGCTGCGCGACCACGTGGGCGAGGACGCCGCCGTGCACCCCATCGGCGGGCTGGCCGCCGACTCGGCACCCGACGACGTCGCCGGGTTCGCCGCGGAGGCCCGCCGCCACGACAGCATCGGCGCCTCGCTCTACGACTGGGCGAGCGCGCGCCCCGGCGCCCAGCTGCAGCTGGCGACCGCCCTGGCCCGCTGAGGGGCCCATCAGCCCGACGCCTCCGGCCACGCCGCCCCGGCGACCACCGCGACGGCCGCGGCCAGGTCGGGGTGCAGCAGGGCCTGTACGGCACCCAGGAGGTCGGCCCGGGTGGGGAGGCGGGCGAGCAGCCACCGGGCCCACATGCCGTCGTCCATCCAGGCCGCCAGCGCAGCGGGCACCGGCTGCCCCGGCACGTCGGCGACCTCGGGCTCGGCCCGGAGCCGGTGCCAGGGCCACGCCTCGGCCAGCGCCGCCGCGGCTGCCGCCAGGCCGGCGGGGTCGGGCACGCCGTCCGGCGGGCACGGGTGGGGCCCCGCCGGCGACGCCGCCGGGTGCAGCCGGGCGACCTCCGCCCACGACGCCGGGGCGGTGCCCGGGCCGCCCACCGCCCGCTCGACGACGCGGTCGAGCCACACCAGCGTCCACCACCCGAGCGTGGAGGGCGGGGGCGGCGCCGTCGGCAGGCCCAGCGCCCGGCGGCAGGCGTCGGCCACCGTGCCCGCCGGCGGGTCGGCCAGCGCGGTCGTGCGCTCGCCCCGGCGCACCAGCCCGGTGGCCGCCCCGGTGCGGTGGAGCAGGACGGTGATTCGCACCGGCTCGGCCACCGGCCGCGCTGGCGGACCCGCGGCCGGCCCGTCCCCGCCGGCCAGGACCCGGCCCCGGCCGGTGCAGGACACGCCGAGCGCCGACCAGTGGGCCGGGGCCGCGAAGCCGAGCAGCACGTCGAGCGGGTGGGCGCCGTCCAGCGGGAACCAGGCCAGGTCGGGCCCGGCCGGGGCGAGCCCGCCGACCCGGAGGACGGCGCCGTCGACGCCGGCGGCGTGGAGCTCGCGGTCGGCCGCGAGCACGAGGCGCGCGAGGCGCACGGTGACAGGGGAGCGGGACACGGGGCCTCCGGGGACTGATCGCCGTTCGCCGGTGATCAGCGCCGGGGCCGCCCGGCCGGGAGATCACGAACCCGTGGCCGGGGACGCTACCGAGCGGGTGTGACAGCCGGCGCGCCGTCGGCCGCCGGCACGCGGTCGACGCAACGGGCCGCACCCGGCCACCGTCGCTCGGCCAGCGCCCGGGTGAGGCGGGCGTCGCTGGCGACGTAGGCGTGCAGCGCGGCCGGCGGCAGCTCGTGGATGCGGGCCCGGTCGACCTCGACCGGCGTCAGCCCCACCAGCCGGGCGACCGCCTTGAGCGAGCAGGACAGCCGCAGCACCCGCCCGACGTCGCACCGGTAGACCCGGTAGGCGTCGAGGTGGCCGTGGCGGTGCCAGGTGGCCCGGTAGGCGCCCGCGTGGCCGGGCAGGGGCCCGTGGGCCAGCAGCACCGTGGGGTCGGGGCGCAGCCGCAGGCCCAGGCGCACCCCGCAGGCCGCCGCCCGGTCGGCCAGGAACGGCAGGTCGAACGCACCGCCGTTCCACGTGGCGATGACGCCGGGCGGCAGCGCGCCGAGGTGGGCGTCGAGCGCGGCCAGCAGCTCGGGCTCCGGGCCGTCGAAGACGTGGTCGCCCCCGGGCGTGGAGAGGCCCACCGACACGATGGGCGACACCGCGGGGTCGAGGCCGTCGAGCGTGGTGTCGGTCTCGATGTCGAGCCCGTAGATGGGGACGGCCCCGGCCATGCGGTCAGTATGGCGAGGCCCTGTGACGCGCTGGGGGCACCGTCACAGGATCTGGCGCAGGAACAGCTTGGTGCGCTCCTCGACCGGGTCGTGGAAGAAGTGCTCGGGCGTGCCCACCTCGACGATCTCGCCGTCGGCCATGAACACCACCCGGTCGGCCACCTCGCGGGCGAAGCCCATCTCGTGGGTGACGACGATCATCGTCATGCCCGACCGGGCGAGTTCGCGCATGACGTCCAGCACCTCGGCGATCATCTCGGGGTCGAGGGCCGAGGTCGGCTCGTCGAACAGCATGATCTTCGGCTGCATGGCCAGCGCCCGGGCGATCGCCACCCGCTGCTGCTGGCCCCCCGAGAGCTGGCCCGGGTACTTGTGCGCCTGCTCCGGGATCTTCACCCGCTCGAGCATCTCCCGGGCCACCTCGACCGCCTTGGCCCGGGGCCAGCGCCGCACCTTGCGCAGCCCGAGCGTCACGTTATCGAGCACGGTCAGGTGCGGGAAGAGGTTGAACTGCTGGAACACCATGCCGACCTCGCGCCGCACCTCGGCGATCTTGCGCACGTCGTTGGTCAGCTCGGTGCCGTCGACGACGATGCGGCCGCGGTCGTGCTCCTCGAGCCGGTTGATGCAGCGGATGAGGGTCGACTTGCCCGAGCCCGAGGGCCCGATCACCACGACGACCTCCTGGCGGCCGACGGTGAGGTCGATGCCCTTCAGGGCCTGGAAGCGCCCGAACCACTTCTCGACCCCGGCGCACTCGATGATCGGCTCGCCGGTGCCCCCGGCGTGGGTGGCCAGCGTGGTCAGGTCGTCGGTCATCGTTCGCCCACCCCCAGGCGTCGTTCGAGCCGCCGGCTCTCCCGCGACATCGTCGAGCACCCCGCCCAGTAGACGAGCCCCACGAAGGCGAGGGCGATCGGACGCAGGCCCTGGCCGCGGAAGGCGTCCTGCTGCGCGACGATCCGGGTCACCTCGATCAGCTCAAGGAACCCGATGATCGTCAGCAGCGACGTGTCCTTGAAGAGGCTGATGAACTGGCCGACCATCGCCGGGATCACGGCTCGCAGCGCCTGGGGCAGCACCACCAGCCGCATGACGCCCACCGGCGACAGGCCCAGCGCCTGGGCGGCCTCGTACTGGCCGCGGGGCACCGCCTGCAGCCCGCCCCGCACGATCTCGGCGATGTAGGCGGCCTCGAACAGCGTGACGGCGATGACGGCCCGCACGAGGAAGCTGGGCGGGTCGACCGTGTTCGGGAACAGGTAGCCGACCATGTAGCCGCCGAGGAACAGCAGCGTCACGAGCGGCACGGCCCGGAAGGCCTCGATGTAGACGATCGACACCAGCCGCAGCGCCGGCAGCGACGACCGGCGGCCGAGCGCCAGCAGCAGCCCGAGGGGGAACGCCAGCGCCGTGCCGGCGATGGTGGCGGCGACGGCCAGGTGCAGGCCGCCCCAGCGGTCCCAGCCGACCCCGCCCTCGCCGGCCACGATGACCTGCAGCGCGCCGATCAGCCCGACGATCGGCAGCACCCAGGCCCAGCGCTGCAGCCGGCGGGGGAGGCGCCGGCCGGCCGCGCCCGCGAGCGCGCCGGCGGCGACCAGCCCGACCGTGCCGACGGTCGGCCCCGGCGTCCGGGTGAAGCTCAGGATCACCCCCACGCACACGACCGCCGGCCAGAACCGCCGCAGGGCCGCGAGCACCCGCCGGGGCAGCGCCGGTCGGGGCTCGGCGTCGCCGTCGGCGACGCGCCGGGCGGCCTCGGCCAGCGCGCCGGCGGCCAGCCCCGAGGTCACGACCAGCACGTAGAGCGCCGCCCACAGGCGCCACAGCTGGTCGACGGGGAAGAACCCGACCATGAACAGCCGCAGGTTCACCCGCACGATCGCCCAGTCGGCGGTGACGAAGGCCCACCGGGCCAGCCGGACGAGCACGTAGGCGGCGCCCAGGCCGATGACGACGGTGAGCGCCGAGTTGAACGGCGAGGAGAACAGGTTGGCCCGCACCCACTGGCGCGGCGTGAGGTCGCGCGAGGGCGGCTCGGGCTCGGGCACCCCGATGGGCTCGGTGAGGACGTCGGCGGCGGTCATCAGCGCTCGACCAGGCGGAGGCGGTGGTTGGCGAGGTTGGCGACCAGCGAGATCGCCAGCGAGAGCACGAGGTACATGCCCATGGCGACGAGGATCGCCGGGATCGCCGGGTCACCGTTGCCGATGACGGTGTTGGTCACCCCCATCAGCTCGGCGAAGGCGACCGCGACGCCCAGCGAGGTGTTCTTCGTGAGGTTGAGGCACTGGTTGATGATCGGCGGGGTGGCGATGCGGAACGCCTGGGGCAGCACGACGTGGCGGAGGCGCTGGCCCGTGCTGAGGCCGAGGGCGTCGGCCGCCTCGGTCTGGCCCCGCGGCACCGCCTGGATCGAGCCCCGCACGATCTCGGCCACGTGCGACGAGGTGTAGAGCACGAGCCCGACGAGCACCGAGGCGAACGGCAGGCCCATGCGGTTGCCACCCCGGATGCCGAGGCCCTCGACCTCGGGGCGCGACACGACGACCGGGCCGTCCAGCGCCAGGTAGGCGACCACGGCCACCACCAGCACGAGGCCCCCCGACCACAGCCAGCGACGGGCCGGCCTGCCCGTCCGCTCCTCGAGGCGGGTCCGCCACACGCCGACCGCGACGGCAGCCGCCACGGCCAGGCCCAGCGTGACGAGGTACGGCCAGCCGTTCCCGTCGCCCCGCAGCGAGACGACGCCGATCTCCGACACCGACAGCACGAGCAGGCCGTCGATGCGGCTCGCCTCCTGGATCGGCGGGAGCGTCGCCAGGGCGCCGGCGTTCACGAAGACGATGACGAGGAGCGGCGGCACGTTGCGCAGGACCTCGACGTAGGCGCCCGCGACGTGCCGCACGATCCAGTTGCCCGACAGCCGCGCGATGCCCACGACGGTGCCGACGACCAGCGTGAGGACGATGCCGACCAGCGCCACGGTGACCGTGTTGCGCAGGCCCGTGAGCATGGCGTCGAGCACGGTGTCCGACGGCCGCAGGTCGGTGTAGGCGATGCGGAAGCCGGCCTGCTGGTCGAGGAAGCCGAAGTCGAGCTCGACGTCGTTGGCCTGGAGGTTGTCGTAGAGGTAGGCGACGAAGGCGACGACCGCGGCCAGCACGGCCACCTGGAACGCGACGCGCAGCACCCGCACGTCGCGCCACAGCGGGGGTCGTCCTCCGGCCGCGGTCGTCGTCGCCATCGTCGGTCGCCTCGGTCAGCTCGGCGTGGTCACCGGCTCACCGGTAGGGGGCGGCGTAGAGCAGGCCGCCGTCCGTCCACTGGGCGTTGAGCCCGCGCTCCAGCCCGAGCGGCGTGTCCGGCCCGACCGTGCGCTCGTAGATCTCGCCGTAGTTGCCGACCTGGCTGACGATGTCGACGGCGAAGTCGGGCTCGAGGCCGAGGCCGGGGTCGAACGGCGCGGCGTCGCTCTCACCGTCCTCGGTCGGGATCGGCTCGCCGAGGAACCGCAGGACGTCGAGGTTGTCGCTCGAGCGCATCTCCTCGACGTTCTCGCTGGTGATGCCGAACTCCTCAGCCTGGATCGTGGCGATGATCGTCCAGTTGACGGCGTCGGCCCACTCGTCGTCGCCGTCGCGGACCACCGGGCCGAGCGGCTCCTTCGAGAACGTCTCCTCGAGGATCGTCAGCGCCTCGGGGCCGCCCTCGCTCTCGGGGAAGGTCGAGCGCACGCCCGCGAGCTGCGACTTGTCCGAGGTCCAGCCCTGGCACTGCCCGGCGGTGAAGGCCTCCTGGATCTGGTCGGCCTCGGTGAAGGTCAGCGGCTCGTAGTCGATGCCGGCCTGCGCCGCCGCCGTGGCCAGGTTCAGCTCGGTCGTGGTGCCGGACAGGACGCAGATGGTGGTGCCGTCCATGTCGGCGATCGAGCCGTAGCCCGAATCGGCCCGCACCATCATCCCCTGGCCGTCGTAGAACGTCGTCACCAGGAAGCGGGCGTTCTCGGCGCCGTCCCGGCTCGACGTCCACGTCGTGTTGCGGATGAGCACGTCGATGTCGCCCGCGTCGAGGGCGGTGAACCGGGTCTCGGTGTCGAGCGAGACGTACTCGACGGCCTCGGCGTCGCCGAGGATCCCCGCCGCCACGACCTTGCAGAACTCGATGTCGAAGCCGGAGTACTCGCCGGACTCGTCGACGAGCCCGAAGCCGGGGACGGTCTCGTTGACGCCGCAGCGGAGGACGCCCCGGTCGCGCACCTCGTCCAGCAGGCTGCCGCCGCCCCCGCCCCCGCCGGCGGCCTCCTCGCCGTCGCCGTTCGAGTCGTCGCTGCAGGACGCGGCGACGAGGCCGAGCGCCAGCAGCACCCCGCCGAGCCTCCACAGACGTGATCGTCGGTGCATGGATCCCCCTTGTCGGCGGCCGCCGACGGCGCCGCCCTCACCCCTCACCGTGCGCGGCGCCGGCGTCACGACCTGGTTGTCAGCGTCCGGACCCTATCGACCGTCGGTGCACCGTCGCCGGGGATGTGTGTTTCGATCGCGCTACGGACTCGCGGCCGGCTGCGCGAATCGCTCACGCGGTCCCGGCGCCGTCGAGCACCTGGGTGACGAGCGCCGCGACGGGGCTGCGCTCGGCCCGGGTCAGCGACACGTGGCCGAACAGCGGGTGCCCCTTCAGGCTCTCGATGACCGAGGCGATGCCGTCGTGGCGGCCGACCCGCAGGTTGTCCCGCTGGGCCACGTCGTGGGTCAGCACCACCCGGCTGCCCTGGCCCAGCCGGCTCAGCGCGGTCAGCAGCACCGTCCGCTCGAGGTTCTGGGCCTCGTCGACGACGACGAAGCACCCGGTCAGGCTCCGGCCCCGGATGTGGGTGAGCGGCAGCACCTCGAGGACGCCCCGGTCGACGATCTCGTCGATGACGTCCTGGCCGGCGATGGCCTCGAGCGCGTCGGTGACCGCCGCGCCCCACGGCTGCATCTTCTCGGCCTCCGAGCCCGGCAGGTACCCCAGGTCCTGCCCGCCCACCGGGAAGAGGGGGCGGAACACGATGACGCGGTGGTGCGTCCGCTGCTCCAGCACGGCGTCGAGCCCGGCGGCCAGCGCCAGCACGCTCTTGCCGGTGCCGGCGGGACCGCCGAGGCTGACGATGCCGACGTCGTGGTCGGCCAGCAGGTCGAGGGCGACCCGCTGCTCGGCGGAGCGGCCCCGCACGTCGAACAGCGCCCGGTCGGTCCGCACCAGGTGGACCCGCTTGTCGTCCCGCAGCCGCCCGAGCGCCGACTGCGTCCCGGCGTGGAGCACGAGCCCGGCGTTGCAGGGCAGGTCCCTGGCCTCGGGCACGTCGACCACGTGCTCGGCGAACAGCTCGTCGATGGTGGCGCCGTCGACGTCGAGCTCGGCCATGCCCGTCCAGTCGGTGTCCCGGGCCTGCTCGTTGCGGTACTCGTCGGCGTCCAGCCCCACGATCGACGCCTTGAGCCGCAGGGGCAGGTCCTTGGTCACGATCGTGACGGCCCGGCCCTCGGCCGCCAGGTTGCGCCCGACGGCCAGGATGCGGTGGTCGTTCGAGTCGGCCGACAGGGCCGTGGGCAGGCCGCCGAGGCCGCTGTGGTTGACCTCGACCCGGATCGTGCCGCCGGCGTCGTTGGCCGGCATGGGCCGCAGCAGCGACCCGTGGCGCACCCGCAGCGCCTCCAGCTCCCGCAGCACCTCGCGCGCCGCCCACCCCAGCTCCGGGTGGTGACGCTTGGCCTCCAGCTCGGTCAGCACGACGAGCGGGACCACCACCTCGTGCTCGGCGAAGCGCCCGAGGGCCCGGGGGTCCGACAGCAGGACCGAGGTGTCGAGGACGTAGACGCGCGCGTCCGTGGGATGGGTCACCGCAACCCCCAGGTGTGCCGGGCCGTCAACGAGGGCCAGTCAAGCGCGCCGTCCGCCGCCGCGGGTGGATGCGCGCCCCCGGCGTCAGCCCACGACCAGCACGACGTGCAGCGCGGTGGGGCCGTGGGCCCCCAGCGTCAGCAGCTGCTCGATGTCGCCGGTGCGGCTGGGGCCGGTGACCACCACGAGCGACGGCGGCAGCGTGCCGCCCCCGTCGCCGAGCCGGCGCAGCACGTCGGCCGGCGTCGGGTGGAGGGCCGTCGCCCGCACGACGCACAGGTGCACCGGCGGCAGCAGCGACGCCGTGCGCCCGCCGGCCCGGCGGCTGTCGAGGACGATCGAACCGGTGGCGGCCACCGCGGCGGCGGCGCCGGTGACCCCGAGCGCCGCCCGGGCCGCCGCCTCGACCGTGAACGGCTCGACGGTCGCGCCGCGGGCCGCCAGCCGCCGGGCCACGCCCGCGGCCTCGGGCTCGGCGGTGGCGACGACCTTGCGCCCGCCCAGCTCGTCGACCAGCCGGTCGAGCAGGTCGTCGGGCACGTCGCCCTCGACGACGTGGCAGGTGCCGTCGGCCTCGGCCACCGACCGGGCGAAGGTGCCCACGAGGTCGTCGGGGTCGAGGTTGCGGTAGCGGGGTCGGGGGACGCCGGCGCCGCCGAGCGGCCCCGGCGGTGGGTGGACCGGGTTGGCGGGGATCCCGCCGGCCAGGCCGCGCCGGGCGGGCGCCAGGAAGGCCGCCCGGTCACCGGCCTCGCGGCCGTGCCCGCGCCCGGTCCGGTCCGTGCCGCCCATCACAGCCCCCGGCGCCAGCGGTCGCGGAAGCGCTCGCCGGCCGGTCGGGGCACCGTGCGCCCGCTCGCCCACCGCCGCGCCACCGGCAGGTGGCGGGCGACCGGCGCAGCCCACCGCCCCCAGGTCGCGGCCCGGGTGGTGGCGGCGTAGCGGCGGGGGTCGGACCAGGCCGCCGACCAGGTCCGCCAGGCCGCCCGCTCGGCCCGCCCGGCGCGCTCGGCCTTCGTCCGCCGCAGCGACAGCAGCAGGTCCTGCAGCGGGATCTGCACCGGGCAGGCGTCCATGCAGGCGCCGCACAGCGTCGACGCGTCCGCCACCTCCGCCGCCTCCGGGTGCCCGGCCGCCAGCAGCGGGGTCAGCACCGCCCCCATCGGGCCCGGGTAGACCCAGCCGTAGGCGTGCCCGCCGGTCTGGCGGTAGACGGGGCAGACGTTCAGGCAGGCGCCGCAGCGGATGCAGGCCAGCATCTCGTGGTGCTCGCCGCCCAGCAGCTCGCTGCGCCCGTTGTCGAGGATCACCACGTGCAGCTCCTCGGGGCCGTCGACCTCGCCCGGCCCGCGGGGGCCGGTCACGACGCTGGTGTAGGACGACAGCCGCTGGCCGGTGGCGGACCGTGCGAGCAGGGCGAGCAGCAGCTCGGCCTGGTCCCAGTCCGCGGCCAGGCGCTCCATGCCGAGCACCACGACGTGCACCCGGGGGAGGGCGGTGACCAGCCGGCCGTTGCCCTCGTTGGTGACCAGCACGATCGAGCCCGTCGAGGCGACGGCGACGTTGGCGCCGGTGACGCCGACGTCCGCACCGAGGAACACGTCCCGCAGCCGCCGGCGGGCGAAGGCGACCAGCTCGGCCGGCTCGGTGGGGAGGTCGGCGGGTGCCGCCACCGCGTCGACGAACAGGTCCCGGATCTGGTGGCGGTCCTTGTGCAGCGCGGGGGCGATGATGTGGCTCGGCGCCTCGCCGGCGAGCTGGACGATCCACTCGCCGAGGTCGGTCTCGACCACCTCGGCCCCCGCCGCCTCCAGGGCCGGGTTCAGGTCGATCTCCTCGGTGGCCATGGACTTCGACTTCGCCACCCGGCGGGCGCCCGTCGACCGCACGACGTCGACGACGTAGCGGCGGGCGTCGGCCGCCGTCGGCGCCCAGCACACGTGCCCACCGAGGTCGAGCACCCGGTCGGCGAACCGCTCGAGCAGCTCCGGCAGGCGGGCGAGCACGTCGGCCTTCACCGCCCGGGCCGCCCGGCGCAGCGCGTCGGGCCCGCCGCCGTGGCCGTCGTCGAGCTCGGCCAGGCCCCGCAGGCGGTGGGAGGCGAACCGGTCGACCGCGCGGGCGACGTTGGCCCGCAGCCGCTCGTCGGCCACCGCGGCGGCCGTGCGCGAGCGGAGGGTGGTGCCGGCGAGCCGGTGGCCGCTCACGATCCCCGCTCCCCGCCACCGGACCGCTCCCCGTCGCCGGGGAGGGCGTCGGCCAGCACCTCGGCGAGGTGGCGGACCACCAGCGGCCGCCCGGTCGCCTCGGCCCGGGCGGCGAGGTGGACGAGGCACGAGGTGTCGCAGCCCACCAGCACGTCGGCCTCCGGCGCGCCCTCGGCGAGGGCGCGCAGCTTCTCGTCGGCCATCGCCACCGAGGCCTCCGGCAGCTTCACGCCGAAGGTGCCGCCGAAGCCGCAGCAGCGGTCGGCGCCGTCCCAGTCGAGCACCTCGCAGCCCTCGACCGCTGCCGCCAGCCGCCCCGGTGGCTCGGCCACCCGCAGCTCGCGCAGCATGTGGCAGCTGGCGTGGAGCGCCACCCGGAGCGGGCGCGCCAGCCGCAGCGGCGGCAGCGCGCCGGCCCGGGCGTCGATCAGCTCGGACAGCTCGCGGGTGCGCTCGCCCACCCGGCGGGCCCGGGCGGCGGCGTCGTGGTCGCCGACGACCTCGAACAGCTCCGGCCAGAAGACCCGCACCATCGTGGCGCACGAGCCCGCGGGCACGACGACCGCCTCGGCGCCGGCGTCGAGGTCGGCCTCGAGCGCGGCCAGGGTCGTGCGGGCCACCCGGGCGGCGTCCTCGGCGAACCCGGCGTTCCACGCCGGCTGGCCGCAGCAGGTCTGGTCGAGGTTGCAGGTCACCTCGCAGCCGGCGGCACGCAGCACCCGCACGGCGGCGGTGCCGACCTCGGGGGCCAGCACGTCGGCCACGCAGGTGATCAGCAGCGAGACGCGCACCGCACCACCCTAGGTGGCTCCCTACGCTGGCGGCCCATGCCGTCCCGCCCCTGCACGTTCTGCGAGATCGTCGCCGGGCGCCAGCCGGCCCACGTCGTGCTCGACGACGAGGTCGCGGTGGCGTTCCTCGACGTGCGCCCGCTGTTCAAGGGCCACACGCTCCTCGTGCCCCGCGGCCACGTCGAGACGCTCGCCGACCTCCCGCCCGGGCTCGTCGGCCCCTACTTCGAGCGGGCCCAGCGGCTGGCCCGGGCCATGGAGGACCCGGCCGGCATGGGGGCGGCCGGCTCGTTCGTCGCCATGAACAACCGGATCAGCCAGTCCGTGCCCCACCTGCACACCCACGTCGTGCCCCGCAAC
>DATGPY010000016.1:0-12116 GCA_035304465.1 Acidimicrobiales bacterium
GGCCCGGGTGGACGACCTCCTTGAACCGCGGCGAGGGGTCGTGGCGGTCGAGCACCAGCGTGAGGACCACCTCGACGTCCGGGTCGTCGAGGTACCGGTCCGGGCGCCACAGGAACGCGAACCCCCGGCGGCGGCGGAACGCCACCTGGGACGTCGACACCCGGACCTCGGCGCCGCCCAGCTCGGCGACGCGGGTCCGGACCCACGCGTAGGTCGCCAGCCCGAGCGGCTGCCCGGCGAAGAACTCCTCCGGCGTCGTCGGCGCGGTCACACCACGCAGCATGCCGCGCCCACCACCATCCGCACACGTCGGCGGCGGCGTCGCTCAGGCGAAGGTGACCTCCACGTCGTCGCGCCCCCGGAAGGGCGCGACGACGGCCGCCGCCTGCTCGATCGCCTGGCGCTTGCGGGGGTTGAGGTCGCTGAACGGCTCGACCGTCACCCCCAGTCGCGCGCCTGCCGGTCGAGCCCGCCAGACGCCGACCGGGCGC
Organism: Acidimicrobiales bacterium; assembly: GCA_035304465.1. Classification (GTDB taxonomy): domain Bacteria; phylum Actinomycetota; class Acidimicrobiia; order Acidimicrobiales; family VFJN01; genus ZC4RG19. The sequence continues at coordinate 492 of DATGPY010000016.1, forward strand.
CCGGTCATCAGCACGAGGCCCGGGCTGCCCGCGGGCCGCCACACGGCCCGCTGGTGGGCCTTGTCGGGCAGCAGCGTCGCCCGGTCCCGCTGGGCGAGGAAGGGGTCGCCGGCGGGCAGCAGCCGGGCACCGACGGCGAAGGGCGGGTCGGCCAGCAGCTCGCGGTCGCCGGCGAGCACCACGGCGTTGGCCCCGTCGAGCTTGACCTCCACGAGCTCGTCGCCCAGCTCGATGAACCGCTCGCGGGCCTCGTCGGCCGAGATGCCCGTCCACGCCGCGAAGTGGCGGGCCGTCACCGGGCCGTAGGCGTGGACGAACCGCCGGGCCAGCTCCAGGCGGGCCTCGGCGATCCCGTCGCCCAGCGGCGACCCCAGCCAGATGTCGGTGGCCATGAGCGTCTGGCGGTTGCCCTGCGGCCAGCCGTAGACGAAGGCGCCGGCGGTGCCGGCAAGGCGCAGCAGCTGCTCGGGCACGTGGTGGACGTCGCAGACGTCGCACCAGGGCAGCAGCTCGGCGGGCAGCCGGTCGTGCAATGCCTCGCTGAGCTGCCCCTTCGTGCGGGGCTCGGCGTCGGCGAGCACGGCGGCCACGACACCGACGACCGTCCCCAGCGCCTCGCGCGCCGACATCCCGGCGGCGTCGACGACCTCGGTCGCCGGACCCAGCTGCTCGCGCAGCGAGGCCTCGTCGGCCGCCAGCGCCCCGGGCCCGAAGACCATGCCGTCCCGCCGGGGCACGACGTGGGCGGCGCCCCGCAGGCTGAGCATGCGCAGCAGCGAGCGCTCGTCGAGCAGCGCGGACTCGACGTCGTCGGGGCGGAGCCCCCGCACCCGCGCCGCCAGGGCGACGCCGGCGTTGCCGGGCGGCGTGTCCTGCACGCCGGCCACGGCGGCCGCGTCGACGAGGCCGTCGGGGGGCAGGGGCTCGTGCAGGTTGTGGACCGCGACCCGGTACGCGATCGCCTGGTCCGCCGTCACGCTGGCCCGGCCCGTCGCCGCCATGGGCCGTGAGGGTAGGACCCGCCCGGTGCCCGCCGCGGCGCCACCGCGCACGGTGCCCGCGCCGCTCCGGTCCGAGGTCGCACCTGCCACGCCGGCGTGGCGACCCGTCGAGGGCCGGTCCCCGGACGGCGCCCAGGGCCACCTCCGCCGCCCCGGCGACGCCGCGCGGCGCGCCGCCCCGCCCACGGGGGAGACTGTCTGCACTGCAGCTGCAACTGAGAATGCGGGCGGACTAGGCTCTAATGCACATGCATGACAGCGCGCCGACGACGGACAGGCTGATCAGCGCGGCCGAGCGCCTCTTCGCCGAGCACGGCATCGACGGCGTCAGCCTGCGCGAGATCAACCGGGCGGCCGGCGCGAAGAACGCGTCCGCGCTCCAGTACCACTTCCGGGACCGCGACGGCCTGCTGCGGGCGCTCATCGCCAAGCACCGCCGGGACGTCGAGGCCCGGCGGCACGCCATGCTCGACGCCTACGAGGCCGAGGGCCGCGACGACGTGCGGGCCCTGGCCGGCGCGCTGGTGCGGCCGATGGCGGCCAAGCTGTCCGACCCCGACGGCGGGCCGGAGTACCTGCAGATCATGGCCGACCTGATGAACCGCCCCCGGGCGGTTGTCGACCCCGCCGACGTCGACAACCCGGCCTCCAGCATCCACCGCTGGCGGCAGCTCGCCGGCCGGGTGCTGGGCGAGGACGCCAGCCGCCTTCACCGGCGGTTCGCCGCCATCCGCTTCGCCGCCATCGAGATCGGCCGGCGGGCCCGGTCCGGGCCCCACACCGACGACCGGCTGTTCGTCAGCGACCTCGTCGACCTCGTCGCCGGCCTGCTGTCCGCCCCGGTCGCCGAGGAGACCCGCCGCCTCATCGCCGAGCGGGAGCGGGCCCGCGCCGTCGGCGCCGAGCCCGCCGCCGACGCCCAGCCCACCGCCGAGGCCGCCCCGTGACCACGCCGGCGGGCACGGACACCGGTGCCGACCTCGTCGACCTCGCGGCACTCGCCCGGTGGATGGACGACCGCGACCTGCCCGGCGGGCCCATCACCGGCGCCACCGTCCTGCCCGGGGGCACGCAGAACCTGCTCCTGCGGTTCGAGCGCGGTGGTCGGTCCTACGTGCTGCGCCGCGGGCCCCGGCACCTGCGCCGCACCAGCAACGAGGTCATGCGGCGCGAGGCCCGGGTGCTGCGGGCCCTGGCCGGCACCGACGTGCCCCACCCGGCGTTCGTCGCCGGCCCCGGCGAACCGGACGAGGGGGTCACCGACGCGGTCTTCTACCTGATGGCGCCCGTCGACGGGGTCAACCCGACCGTCGAGCTGCCGGCGCCGATCGCCGAGGACCCCGACGGACGGCGCCGGTTCGGCCTCTCCGTCGCCGACGCGGCCGCCCGGCTCGGCGCGGTCGACCACGTCGCGGTCGGACTCGCCGACTTCGGTCGACCCGAGGGGTTCCTCGAACGGCAGGTGCCCCGCTGGATGGCCGAGCTCGAGGGCTACGGCGAGCTGCCCGGCTACCCGGGGCCCGACATCCCCGGCCTCGACGACGTGGCCACGTGGCTGGAGGCCAACCGGCCCACGTCGTGGCGGCCCGGGATCATGCACGGCGACTACCACGTCGCCAACGTGCTCGCCGCCCCCGACCGGCCCGAGGTCGCGGCGATCGTCGACTGGGAGATGTGCACGATCGGCGACCCGCTGCTCGACCTCGGCTGGTTGCTCGCCACCTGGCCGATCGGGCCCGCCGCCGACGGCAGCCGCATGCCCCCGGGCGCGCCCGACGACAGCCTCGCCTCGGTCGTCGCCGGCAGCCTCGGCAGCGGCGACGGGCTCCCCTCCCCCGGCGAGCTCGTCGCCCGCTACGCGGCCGCCTCGGAGCGCGACACGTCCGCCATCGCCTGGTACACGGCCATGGCCTGCTTCAAGCTCGGCATCGTGCTCGAGGGCACCCACGCCCGGGCGTGCGCGGGCCGTGCGCCCCGTGCCACCGGCGACCTGCTCCACGCCATCACGCTCGGGCTCTTCGCCCGCGCCCGCATCGTCATCGCGAAAGGTTGACCACCATGGCCATCGACTTCACCCTGAGCCCCGAGCTGGAGGAGATCCGCCTCCGGGTCCGGACGTTCGTCGACGAGGTCGTCCGCCCCGGCGAGGAGAAGATCGGCAACCGGGAGGACATCGACCGCGAGGACTACATCCGGATCCTCCTCGAGATGCGGGAGGAGGCCAAGAAGGCCGGCCTCTGGCTGCCGCACATGCCGAAGGAGTGGGGCGGCATGGGCCTCGGCCACGTCGAGCTCGCCATGGTCCAGGCCGAGGCGGCCAAGACCCGCTACGGCCCCTGGGTGCTCAACTGCCAGGCTCCCGACGAGGGCAACATGCACACCCTCCTGCACTGGGGCACCGACGAGCAGAAGGAGCGCTACCTGCGCCCGCTGTGCGAGGGCCGGGCGATGAGCTGCTTCGCGATGACCGAGCCCGAGGTGGCCGGCTCCGACCCGACGCTGATCCGCACGCACGCCTACCAGGACGGCGACGAGTGGGTCATCAACGGCCACAAGTGGTTCATCTCCAACGCCCACCGGGCCAACTTCGCCATCCTCATCGCCCGCACCGAGGACGACCCGGACATCCCGCAGGCGGCGAACACGGCGTTCATCGTCGACATCCCGTCCGAGGGGTGGAAGGAGGTCCGCCAGATCGAGACCATGCACGGCTCGACCGGGCACTCCGAGATCCTCATCGAGGACCTGCGCGTCCCGGCCTCGAACATGCTCGGCGGCCGCGGCCAGGGCCACCTGCTCGGCCAGTACCGGCTCGGGCCGGCCCGCCTCGCCCACTGCATGCGCTGGATCGCCCAGGCCGAGACGGCGCTCGACATGATGGTCGACCGGGCCCTCAACCGGTACTCGCACGGCTCCCTGCTGGCCGAGAAGCAGGGCATCCAGTGGATGATCGCCGACTCGGCCATGGAGCTGTACCAGGCGAAGCTGATGGTGCTGCACGCCGCCTACCGCATCGACAAGGGCCTGGACTTCAAGTCCGAGGTGTCGATGGCCAAGCACTTCGTGGCCAACATGCTCAACCGGGTGATCGACCGGTCGATCCAGGTCCACGGCGCGCTCGGCTACTCGACCGACACGCCGCTGGCGAACATGTACCAGCACGCCCGCTGGGCCCGCTTCGCCGACGGCGCGGACGAGGTGCACCAGATGCGCATCGCCCAGCGGACCATCGCCGCGTACAAGGACCACGGCACGACGAAGGCGGCGACCGGCGACCTGCCGCTGTGAGCCCCGGGGCGCGGCGCGCCGGGCTCAGCCCTCCGCCGCCGCCGGACGCAGGCGGCGGCGGAGGAACCCGGCGAGGCGGGCCAGCGGCCCCCGGCGGCCACCGCCCTCGATGATCCGCTCGTCGAGCTGACCCCGCCGGTCGAGGTACACCGCCTTGATCGCGCCGAGCAGGGGCGTGGCCACCAGGGCGCCGGGCACGCCGGCCGCGGCCGCGCCGGCCAGCGCGGCGAGCATGGTCGTGGGCGGCGACAGGTTGACGGCCCGGCCGACGATGGCCGGGCTGATCACGTTGTTCTCCAGGTTCTGGTAGGCGCTGAACACGGCGAGGGCGACGACCGCCTGCAGCGGCCCCTCCGTCAGCGCCAGCAGCACGAAGAACGAGCCGCCGAGCAGCCCGCCGATCTGCGGCACCAGGTTGGTGAAGGTGACCCACAGCCCGGCCACCGGGGCGAGCGGGATGCCGAGCAGCAGGCCGGTCGACAGGGTGACGAGGCCGGCCAGCACCGCGACGAACAGCGAGCCCGCGAAGTAGCTGCCGAAGGTGGCGTAGACGATGCGGCCCAGCCGGTCGGCGCCCGCCCGGCGCCCCTCGGGCACGAGGGCGCGGAAGCGCCGCACCACGACCTCGCCGTCGACGAGCACGCCGAGCGCCGTGACCAGCACGACCAGGGCGCTGAGCACGCCGCCGAGCAGCCGCTCGCCGAGGTCGGCCAGCGTGGCGTCGTCGATGTCGGCCGGCGCGTCCTCGATCCACTCCTCCACCCGGCCGGCGGCGTCCGCCTCCTCGAGCCGCGACCCGACGACCGGCCACGAGTACATCTCCCGCACCGTCTGGGGGAGCTCGTCGCTGAAGTCCCGCGACTGCTCGACCGCCGCCGGCGCCACCAGCACGACGACGGCGGCGACGGCAAGCGTCAGCCCGAAGCCGACGACCACGACGGCGAAGCCGCGGGAGCGACCGGTCCGCCGCTGGACGGCGCTGACGACCGGCGACAGCGCGACGCCGACGAGCACGCCGACGCCGATGCCGGTGAGGACGTCCGTGGCGGCCCGACCAACGGCGACCACCGCGGCCGCGGCCAGGGCGACACCGGCCACCACGACCAGCGACCAGACGTCCACCTCGACGACGACGGGCCCGCCGCCCTCCGGCCCCCCGCCGCCGTCGGCGTCGCGGACCGACGGCCCGGACGCGGTGGCGGGACGATCGGGCGGGACCGTGGGGGTCGCCTCGTCTGCCTCGTGGCCCACGGGCCAACCGTAGGCGAACGGCGACCCACCCCGGCCCGGTACGGTACGGCCCGTGACCGCACCGTCGCCGCGACCTCCCGTCCGCGTCGTACGGATCACCGCGGGCACGGCGGTCACGGCGGTCCTCGTCGCCGTCGCCGCGCTCGCCGCCCGGCACGTCTTCGTGGCCGCCCGCGCGCCGCTGTCGTGGGCGGCGGCCGCGGCGGTCGTCGCCGTGATGATCGACCCGATCGTCGACCGGCTCGACAAGCGCCTCCCCCGGCTGCCGTCGGTCATCATCGCCCTGCTCGTCACCACGCTCGCCGTGTGGGCGGCCGTCTACGTGGCCCTCGACGACCTGTCGCACGGCGTCGACCAGCTCTCCCAGGCCGCGCAGGAGGCGGCGGACGACCTGGAGGACCGCGACGACCGCATCGGCGAGCTGGCCCGCGACGTCGAGGCCTCCCGGCGGGTCGACATGTTCGTCCGGGCGCTCGACGAGCGGGTCACCGGCGGCGACGAGGTGCTCGCCTCCACCCCGGGCATCGCACCGACCTACTTCGTCGGCGGGATCCTCACGCTGTTCCTCATGTCGTACGGGCCCGGCCTGGCCCAGGCGGCGCTGAACCAGGTGCCCGACCCGCGCCGGCGGGAGGAGGTGGCGGCGGTCGTCACCGTCGCGCTGCGCCGCGCCCGGACCGCCGTCTACCTCACGCTCGCCGAGGGGGTGCTCGCCGGCATCGCGGTCGGTGCCGCGGCGGCGCTGCTCGACCTCCCCTCGCCCGCCGCCATGGGGTTGGCCGCGGGTGTCATGGCGCTGCTCCCGCACGTCGGCCTGGTGCTCGGGACGCTGCCGCTCGTCCTGCTGGTCGCCGCCCAGCGCACGGTGTGGGCGCTCGTCGCCACCGTCGCCGTCATCGTGGCGGCCCAGCTCGTCGACTCGTTCTGGCTGCGCCGCCGGATCGCCCGCCGCAGCGTGCACGTCGGCCTGCTGGTCCCCTGGGTCGTCGCGCTGGTGGGCTACGCCGTCTACGGCGTCGGCGGCACGGCCTACGGGCTGGCGCTCGCGGTGTTCGTCGTGGCCGTCCTCGACGAGCTCAGCCGGCGCACGCGCAACCCGGTCCCGCTGGAGCGGGCGCTCGGCGAGGGGACGATCGGCACCGACGGCACCGACGAGCCGGGAGCCGCCGACCGTCCGGGCGGCCCCGGCGACGAGCCGCCGCCGGACGCGGGCCACGACCCGGCGGCGCCGCCCGAGGTCGAGGGCGACGCCGAGGTGGTGCCAGGGTTGTCCCGTGCGGACTGACGACGAGGGCACCGAGCCCGACTACCGGTTCACGCTGGCCAACGAGCGCACGTTCCTGGCCTGGATGCGCACCGCCCTCGCGCTGCTGGCCGGTGGCATCGCGCTCGAGGAGGTGGCCGGCGCCTTCTCCACCGAGGGCACCCGCACGGCGCTCGCGGTCACCGCCGTGCTGTTCAGCCTCGTCCTCGCCGCGTCGGCGTTCCACCGGTGGCGCCAGGTGCAGCGAGCGATGCGCCTCGACGAGCCACTCCCCCACCCGTGGGCCGTCCCGCTGCTGGCCACGGGCATCGTCGCGGTGGCCGGCGTCGTGGCGCTGGTCCTCGCGTTCTGATGGTCGCGCCCGACGCCGGCGGTCGGCGGGACGCCGGGCCGCCGGTGCCCGAGACCCAGCCCGAGCGCACGGAGCTGGCGTGGATCCGCACGGCGCTGGCCTGCGCCGGGCTCGGGGCGGCGTTCGCCCGGCTGGGTGGCGCGGTGTCCCGCCCGTGGGCGCTGCTCGCCCTGTCGCTGACCGTCTCCCTGCCCGGGCTCGTGGCGGCCACGTGGCGCATGCTCGACCTCCGGCGGTCACCGGTGCCGACCCCGCCCCGGACCGGGGCGGTCGCCATGCTCGCCGGCTCGGTCGTGCTCGTCGACGCCGTCGTCCTCGTCGGCCTGCTCGTGTGACCGGTGTCGCCGGCGAGCGCGCGGCGTTGGTAGGGTGCCGTCCCCTGACCGCCGGTCAAGCGACGCCGGCCGGGGCGCCCGAGATCCGCAGGGCGTGCGCCGCCGGGCCCGCCGTCACCGTCGTGGGAGGTTCCCTGGGATGCCGATGAGCTACGCCGAGGCGATCGCCGCCGTCACCGCCCCCGGCCAGCGCTTCGAGACGGGCACCGAGATCGTGGACGGGGTCCCGATGACGGTGTTCGTCCACGGCCCCCGCACCCTCCGGGACATCTACGAGCACGCCCGCACCCGGGGTGACGCACCGTTCCTCGTCTACGAGGACGAGACCTGGACCTTCACCGAGGTCATGCGCCACGTCGACGCGCTGGCGGCGCTGCTCGTCGACACCTACGGGGTCCGCCACGGCGACCGGGTGGCGGTGGCCATGCGCAACTACCCGGAGTGGATCGTGTCGTTCGCGGCGATCACCTCGATCGGGGCCATCTCGGTGTCGCTCAACGCCTGGTGGACCGCGGACGAGCTGGCCTGGGCCCTCGACGACTGCGGCGCCACGGTGCTGATCGCCGACGCCGAGCGGGTCGAGCGCACCGCCGCGCACGCCCGGGTCCGGGGCCTGCGGGTGCTCGGGGTCCGGCTGGGGGACGCCGTGGCCCGCCAGCCGGGCCTCGACCGCTGGGAGGACGTGCTGCCACTCGGCGTCCCCATGCCCGAGGTCGAGGTCACGCCCGACGACGACGCCACGATCCTCTACACGTCGGGCACGACCGGCCGCCCGAAGGGGGCGGTGTCCACCCACCGCGCCATCACCCAGGCGCTCCTCGGCTTCAGCTGCCGGGCGGCGGTCGACCGCCTGCGCCGAGGCGAGTCCGCACCGTCGGCGCCGCCGGTGTTCATCCTCATCGTCCCGCTGTTCCACGTCACCGGGGCGGTGCCGGTCATGCTCGGCTGCTTCGCCAGCGGGTCGAAGCTCGTGATCATGTACAAGTGGGATCCCGAGCGGGCGCTCGAGCTGATCGAGCGCGAGCGGGTCACCAACTTCGTCGGCGTGCCCACCCAGGCGTGGGACCTGCTGCAGTCGCCCCGCTTCGGCGAGTTCGACACCTCCAGCCTGGTCAGCCTGGGCGGCGGCGGGGCCCCGGCGCCGCCGGAGCTCGTCCGGCGGGTGTCGACGGTGGCCAAGGCGAGCCCGAACATCGGCTACGGCATGACCGAGACCAACGCCTACGGCCCGCAGAACTCCGGCGAGGACTACCTCACCCACCCCACGAGCGCCGGGCGGTCCACCCCGATCCTCCAGGTCGAGGTGCGCGACGAGGAGGGCCGGCCGGTCCCGGTCGGTGAGCGCGGCGAGATCTGGTTCAAGGGCCCCAACCTCATCCGTGGCTACTGGAACCGCCCGGACGCGACGGCCGAGACGATCGTCGACGGCTGGCTGCGCAGCGGCGACATCGGCCGCATCGACGAGGACGGGTTCATCTACGTCGAGGACCGGGCCAAGGACATGATCCTGCGGGGCGGCGAGAACGTGTACTGCGCCGAGGTCGAGGCCGCCATCTACGAGCACCCGTCGGTGCACGAGGCCGCGGTCTTCGGCATCCCCCACGAGCGCCTCGGCGAGGAGGTCGCTGCGGTCGTCGTGCCGGTGGCCGGCGCCACGCTCTCGCCGGAGGACCTGCAGGCCCACCTGCGCGACCGCCTGGCGGCCTTCAAGGTGCCGACCCGCATCCTCGTCGAGTCGTCGCCGCTCCCCCGCAACCCGGCCGGCAAGGTCCTCAAGCGCGAGCTGCGCACGCGGCTCGAGTCCGGCGCCGGCGCCGTCGGCTGAACGCCGGGCGGCGGGCGCCCACCCGGGAGGCGGCTCAGAACGGCAGCTCGGGCGCCGGGATGCGGGCGAGCGGCGAGTCCACCGTGCCGAAGCGCTCGTGGCCGGCGTTCCAGTCGCGTGCCGCCTGCGCGAGCTCGTCGCGGGTGCGGCCGACGAAGTTCCAGGCCATGAGGACCGGCTCGGGGAACGGCTCGCCGCCGAGCAGCAGCACCCGGGCGGGCGCGGCCGCGACCAGCACCAGCTCGTCGCGCCCGGTGCCCAGGTAGGCGAGAGCGCCCGGCCGGACGTGGGCGTCACCCACGCCGACCGCGCCCTCGACGACGACGAGGGCGTGCTCGAAGGCCGGGTCGAGCGGGACCGCGACCGTGCCGCGGCGCAGGTCCAGCTCGGCACCGACCAGCGGCGTGTCCGCCCGGGCCGGCGAGCGGTGGCCGCCGAGCTCGCCGACGAGCACCGTGGCCGTGGCGTCTCCCAGCACGAGCCGGGGCAGCTCGGCGTGGTGCTCGAAGGCGGCGGCGCCGCGCCGGGTGGTGTCGGGCAGCGCGACCCAGAGCTGGACGCCGTGGACGACGCCGTCCCGGGTGATCTGCTCCTCGGCGTGGGCCACGCCGTCACCGGCGGTCATGAGGTTGAGCTGACCGGGCCGGATCGGCTGCTCGCTGCCCAGGCTGTCGCGGTGGAGGATCTCGCCCTCCACCACCCAGGTGACCGTCTGCAGGCCGATGTGGGGGTGGGGACCGACCTGCATCGACGCCGGCGGCCCGGCGGGGCCGAAGTGGTCGGCGAAGCACCAGGCGCCGACCGTCCGCCGCTGGCGGCGGGGCAGCGCCCGCCGCACCCCGATGCCGCCGACGGTCGCCTCCCGGCTGGCCAGCAGCTCGACCTCGGGCGCGTGGGGGACGCCGTGGTCCGGGCCCGCCGGGGCGTCGACGGCGCCGACGGGGCCGCTCACGCCGGTGCCCTCCCCGGGCCGGCGACGGTCGGGGAGCGGAGGGTGCGCACCGCGCCAGTGTCGCACGTCTCGGGCAGCAGCGTGGCGGCGGCGCCCGGGCCGCTCAGAGGCCGGCCCGGTCCAGCTCCCGCTCGGCCAGCTCGCGGCCGAGGGCGATCATCTCCTCGGCCCGGTGGAAGTCGAGGCTGCGGCAGGCGTCCCGGGGCACGGTGACGAGCACGTCCGGGGGGTAGCCCGCCAGCCGGTAGCGGACCAGCACGCTCTGCATGGCGTCGAGCGAGTGGTACATCACCGCCATCTTCCCCATGCCGGGCGGCAGGTCGTCGAAGCCGTCCCCGGCCGGGCCCGACCCGTTGCGCCGACCTTCGCCGTCCACCTCGGCCTCGCCCGCGCCCTCGGCGTCCTCGACCGACTCGGCATCAGTGTCGTCGTCGACCTCCACCGGGCCGGGCGCGGCCCGGAGGCGGGTGAGCAGCGATCGCACCGACTCCCGGTCGAGCAGCTGCGCGGCGCCCGCTTTGAAGCGGTCGGTCCACTCCTCGACGGGGCGGGCCTCGGCCGTCTCGGTCACCGCGGCACCGCCCTCGGCCGCCCGGGTCTCGCCGCCGAGCGAGACGCCCACGGTCAGGTCGGCCTGGGCCGACGCGGTCGGGGCGATCGGGACCGGGTTGGTGATGCCGCCGTCCGCCAGGAGGCGGCCGTTGAGCATCACCGGCGTGATGACACCGGGGATGGCGATCGATGCCCGGATGGCGGCGTCGACCGGCCCCCGCTGGAACCACACCTCCTTGCGGGCGTAGAGGTCGGTGGCGACGGCGGTGTACGGGATGGGCAGGTCCTCGATGCGGGCCCCGCCGAGCAGCTCCCGCACCCGGGCGAGGATCTTCTCGGCCCGGATGGCGCCGGGCGCCGACAGCTTGAGGTCGAGCAGTCGGACGACGTCGCGCTGGCGGAGCGTCCGCACCCAGGCGGTGTACTCGTCGAGGGCGCCCGCGGCGTACAGCCCACCGACGACCGCGCCCATGGACGAGCCGGCCACGCTGACGATCTCGTGGCCGCGCTCCTCGAGCACCTGGATGACGCCGATGTGGGCGTACCCCCGGGCGCCCCCGCTCCCCAGCGCCAGCGCCACACGTGCCGGTCCAGCCATCCCGCCCATGCTAGGGAGCCGGGACATCGACCCGGTGTGGCCCGTCGTCGCGGTGCGCGGCCACCCCGGCCACCGGCGAGCCGGTCAGCCCGCGGGTCGGGCGAGGGTCTTCAGCTCGAGGTACTCCTCGAGGCCGGGCACGCCCATCTCACGGCCGATGCCCGACTGCTTGTAGCCGCCGAAGGGGGCGTCGGGCGCGTACCACAT